>SYCM01000087.1 GCA_005786915.1 Bacteroidota bacterium
GACGCGCTCCTCGCCATCGTAGATGACGTGCTCCGCGATTGGCCCGATAAAGTTGCCGAATACCAGTCAGGAAAGAAGGGCCTGATTGGGTTGTTTATGGGCGAAGTGATGAAGCGCAGCCGCGGTTCAGCCGACCCCAAAGTTGCGACGGACCTCCTTCGCCGTCGACTCGATTAATCCATCTGTTTACCATGAACAAATCTCTGCTGGGCGCCTCCGCGCTTTTCTTGGCTGCCTGCTCGGGCGGCGACCTCGTGCCTGTTTCACTTGAAGTTCCGAACTGCGACACGGCGGTGGTGTTCCGCATCGACGCGGAACAGCTCGTGCCTTGGGATACCCTTTCGCTGGACGACGGCATGCTCGAAACAGAGCTTCCGCTCGACAGTTCGGGTTCGACGTTTTATGCGCTGAGCTTCAAGAACGGCGCCAGCCTGCGCCTCGGAATCGAGCGCGGCGACGACATCGAAGGCAGCGTCAAGGTTATTGGTTCGGGCATCACCGACTACACGGTTACCGGTTCGACCTTGTCTGAGCGCCTCCTGGCGCACTACCTACCGCTGCGCCACACCGCACTGCTGATGGACACGCTCGAGCAGGAGGCCAAAGCGCACCAAGGCATGCAAGACGCTGCCGAGCACAACGCCCAGCTGTTCATGCGCTACGAGGCCCGCGTGGCCAAGCACCGCGAAGAGCTGATCAAGTTGGTCAACGAGCAGCCCGCTTCACTCGCCAACATTTTTGCTCTGTACCAGTCGGCCGGTAATTTTTACTTGTTTGACCCGCAGCGCGACTCGGCGCTGTTCCGCACGACTGCCGACGCGATGAGCGAAGCCCACCCGGAGCATCCGATCCTCAAGGTGTTTATTCAAAGCGCGATCCGCTAAGGACCGCGGCCTTTTCGGCACAACGAACCGCCCCCTGGGGCGGTTTTTTTTTGCACTCTGAGCTAACCGCAGCCGCTAGCCGCACCAAACTAGACACTGTTATCAGGTTACTAGGTGCTAGTTACTGGCTGGTTGCAAGTCTCTGGCTTAGGGTACTTATGCGGAAGCCCGCGGCCAGTGGCCAGCGGCCAGCAACTAGCGGCAAGCTGCCCGCAACCAAACAAGTCCGCGATGCAGCAAAAAAAAACCGCCCCGAAGGGCGGCCTTTGTTCGAACGGTTCAATCGCGTCTTAGCGCTTGATCAGGACTTCGCTGACGGCGGTTCCGCCCTGCGAACGAGTCAAGATGTACTGGCCTTTGGGCAAGCCTTCGAGCTGCATCGGCACGGCCTTAGCGCCCACCGTGTTCTTGAAGTCGATGCGGCGCACCAGGCGTCCGTCCATGCTCCGCAAGGTCAAGGTGGCGTCGCCCTCGCCCACCGGAACGCGCACCACCTCGGTGGCAGGGTTCGGGTAAATGCCGAGCGACTCTTTGGCGGTAATCGCTTCGTCGTTGCCGTTGCCCAAGGGACGGTTTACGCTCGTCGTCGTGGTCTGGAACCAACCTCGGCCATGCGTGGCGATGAAGAAGTCGCCCTCCGTCGGAGACGAAATCGGATTGTTGGGATCGTACAGGTAGTCGGTGCGGTACTGCTCAATCTCAAATACCGGAACGCGGGCCATACCGTTGTTCTCTTCGCTGTAGCTCGGAGTGGTCGACGAAAGGTTGTCGGTCATGAAGACGCCCCACTCGCTGCCCACGAGCAGTCGGTTGGAGTTGCCCTTGTCGAACGAAACCGAGTAGCACGGCATCGTCGGAAGGTCGCCTTGCTTGCTCTGGAACGAAGGCGTTCCCGAAAGGGCGTTGGTCGACAGGTACACATAGGCCGAGTTGCCGTAGTTACCCAAGCTCACCGCGACGCGGTTGGCGTCGTTCGGATCTACGTCGATGCCCGTCACCACGCGGCCCGTCCAGTTGCCAATTTGGGTCACCGTAAGCGCGTAGTTCGCGGAATCAATGAACGCTTGGCTCGCGCGGCGAACGGCTTGCAGGTTGGAGATGCGGTACAGGCGACCGTTTGAAGTCGAAACAAACAAGTGGTTGCCGTCGTTCGAAATCTTCATGTAGTGCGGAGTCACGCCGTTGCCGAAGTGGGCGATTTGCCACCAATCCGGGGTCTTGCTGAAATCATGAACGTCGCGCGTCATGAAGATTCCGCCAATTTTGGGAAAGCTCGCCGTCACGTGCGAAGTAAGGCCCACGAAGAACATCGACTGAATCGGGTCCTGAACTTTGAGCACCTGGCCAGAGTCCAAACGGCTCGTGGTGGTGGCGCGAACCGGAAGCGCACCGATGGCCGACTTGAGGTTCACTTGAGAACCTACAGGCAGGTAGACATTGCACGTCAAAATAACCTCTGCGATCGGAGGAGTATTGAAGGTGATATCGAAATAGCCCGAGTCCGCGTGGAACACACCCGTGGCATCTCCCGAAACTACGCCGTTGGCATTAGATACGGCCGTGAGCGGACCCGCCACGATGCGCAACTTGTTGGAAATGAACTTAGCCGTCGACTGAGGGTGCGTAATCTTACCACGGAACGTGCGCTTCACGCCGTCGCCAAAGCCCATCGAGCGAATTCCCGGAAGCAGCTGGAAGCGCACGGAGTCTTGGGACTGCGCGTCACTCGTCGTCTCCCACAACTCGAAGGGCATCATCCAACTGGACAATTGAAGTCCTTGTTGGTTAGCCAAATTCATGTAACCGTTGTTAAACGTGGCCCAGCCTTCGCCTTCGTCGTCAGAGCGGTAGAAATTGCCGTTTTGGGTTTCGGCAAACATCACTTTGGGATTGAGCCACGAGATGTCGCTGTGTCCGCCGTCGCCGCCAAACACCTTCTTCACCCCGTGGGGGCTCACGCTCTTATAGTCCAAGTAGCTCGTACCGTTGTCTTGGCAACCGCCCAGAAGCTTGCGGTCCTTGCCTACGCCGAAGCCAAAGTACTGGTAGGTATTGTAGCCCAGATTGCGCTCAAACCAGGTCGCCCCGTGGTTGTTTGACTTGAACACGCCGCCGTCGTTGGACGTGAAAATCACGTCGGGGTTGTTCGGGTCCACAATCAGCTCGTGGCTGTCGGCGTGCAGGTAGAACGGGTTTTGGGCGAAGTCGTTAAGGGTTGAGGCTTGCACCCAACCTTCTGAAGTCGACCAAGACCACACGGTGATTCCGCCCAACCAAATCTTGTCTTTGTCTTTGGCGCTTACCGTGAGGAAGAGGTCCCAAATGCCTTGGCAGTAGCGACCGGCACCCACTCCGTTGCACAACGGGTCAAAGTTGTTGCTGCGCTGTCCGATGCGCGACCAGGTCGCCCCGCCGTCGGTAGTTCGGTACACGCCAGCGAGCTGGCTGCCGCTGGTTTGCACGCAGTACACGTAGTTCTCGTCTTGAGGGCTCACGGTGTAGCGAATGCGGCCACCCGAGCGACGCGGAAGCGCCGTGGGTGATTGAACCGCTTGCGAAACCTCGGTAAACGTGGTGCCGTCGACCGACTTCATCGTGCGGCCCGCTTGGTTGACGTAGAGCGTTCCCGTCTTCGAAATCGTGAAGTCCGTGATGCCACCGCTGAGCAGTTGAGCCCAGGTTACGCCTCCGTCGGTCGTCTTCATTAGACCGTTGTTGGTGGCGGCATAAATGGTACCCGCGTCGGTCGGGTGGGCTTCGATGTCGGCAACTGCCGTCCACGCGGCGCTACCCGAATTGTTCACCGGAAGAGTGCTGGGAAGCTGCACGAAGTTGATACCGTCGGTTGACTTGTACACCCCGCGGCCTGCAAAACTCGGCGTGGTGTTTTGGCCCGTACCGCCATACCCCATCCAAATTTCACCCGTTCCGTAGTAAATATCGCCGTTGGCCGCCTGGCAAATGCTCGCAACCGATTGGTTGGAACCCGGGTCGCTCACAATCGTCCAGCTCGCGCCGCCGTTGGTCGAACGGTAGAGTCCGCCGCCCACTGATCCAGCGTACACAATGTTTGAATTGCTTCGGCTCACCAAAATCGAACGGGTGCGACCGCCGTGGTTGTCGGGTCCGCGCGTTTCCCAGTTCAACGTATTGGTCTTTTGGGCCGTTTGAAGCAGCTGCGTCCACGCGGCCTGAACTGCGGCCGGGTCGATTTCGCCCGTTACCTGGTTGACGCGCAGCATGTTCATGTAGTCGTTGTATCCGGCAAACGAAGCTTGGGCTCCCTCTTTGCGGAATTGGTACTGACGGTCATTATCAGTGTTGAGCGTTAAAACAGCAGCGGCTCCAGCGAGCAGTGCGGTCGACCCTCCGAGGATCGCGATAAGACGGGTACGGTTCATTTTCATACGGTTCGTAACAATTGGCTAAAAATAAGGTAAAGAAGGCTTAGTGCACATGCCTTTCTGCATGATAAGACGATCGAACGAGCGGACTGCTTTCCACGTGGCGAAATCCGAGCGTGCGGGCGTAGGCGCCGAGGCGCTCAAACTCCTCGGGTTCCACGAAGCGCTGCACCGGCAGGTGGCGCGGAGAAGGCTGCAAGTACTGACCCAGCGTCACGACGTCTACGCCCACCGAGCGCACGTCGTCGAGGGCCTGGTAAAGCTCGTCTTCGGTTTCGCCCAAGCCCAACATAATTCCGGTTTTGGTGCGGTTCACTCCATTGACTTTAAGATAGCGAAGCACTTCGAGCGAGCGCTCGTACTGGGCCTGAATGCGCACTTGTCGGGTGAGTCGGCGCACGGTTTCCATATTGTGGCTCACCACTTCGGGTGCGGCCTCGACGATGCGGTCGATTTGGTCGGTAATTCCGCGAAAGTCGGGAATCAGGGTCTCCATCGTGGTTCCGGGCGACAGGCGGCGAACGGCGCGAACCGTTTCGCCCCAAATGATCGAACCGCCGTCGGGCAGATCGTCGCGGTCGACGCTGGTGAGCACCGCGTGCTTGATTTTCATGCGCTGAATCGAGCGCGCGACGCGGTCGGGCTCATCCCAGTCTACCGGCAGCGGACGCCCCGTGGCGACGTTGCAAAATCCGCAGGAACGCGTGCAAATGTTGCCCAGAATCATGAAGGTTGCCGTGCCCTCGCCCCAGCACTCGCCCATGTTGGGGCATCGGCCGGACTCGCAAATGGTGTGCAGCTTGTACTGATCCACCACGTTGCGCACCGCGCGGTAGTTCTCGCCGGTGGGAAGCTTGACCCGCAGCCAATTTGGCTTGCGGACGGGGGTGGGGTTCGTATTGAGGGGTTCCATGTTGGGTTTCTAACGCAGAGGGGTGGTCTTCAGTTCAAGTCGTTGAGCCATTCTCCCGAAATTCCGAAATGGCTGATGTGGTGCACGGTTCCTTGGGCGTCCTTCCAGAGCAATTGAGGGCTCTCGTGCTCCACGCCCCATTCAACGGCTAATTGTCGGCTGAGGTCTCGGTCCGTGAGCACATTGACGAGCGCCACATGGCCTTCGGGCTGGGTGTTCATCCAGTTTTGCACCCGGTGGTGCGCGGCGAGCGATATGCTGCAGCGCGGACTGTGCTTGAGCACGAGGATTCCGCCTCGAAACCGTTCAAGGTGGTGAAGGTCGTCGAGGCGAGCGACCGAAACGAACCTCATACCCGTGCCGAGGCGTCGGCCGTCGGCGTAGCGCCGATGAACGAGGGGCACGTGTCGGCCGATTTGCACGAAGAGGTTGCCGAAAGGGCGGCTCCCAAAATCAGGGCCGCGATGAAGGTTTTGAGCGCACGCATAGCCGCAAAAATACGAAGTTTGCAGTGTGCACGACATCCCTCCTTTTCCCGCTGTTTGGTCGGCCGCGCTGGCCCCTTGGGGCGGACCCCCGGCGCTGGGTGCCGCGCTGCCTGCCCTGCGCGAGGCCTACCGTTCCGAACCCACGTTTCCGCCCGCGAGCCATGTGTGGCGTGCCTTGGAATGCTGTCCGCCCGACGACGTCACGGTGGTGATTTTGGGCCAAGACCCCTACCACGGGCCCGGCCAGGCCGACGGGTTGGCTTTTTCGGTGCCCCGCGGCCAAGCCGTTCCGCCCTCGCTGCGCAACGTATTTAAGGAGCGGTGGACCGACCTAGGCGTCGCGCCTCCCCCGCACGGCGACTTGACGGCATGGGCTCAGCAGGGCGTGCTGCTGCTCAACACCAGCCTGAGCGTGCGCGCCGGGTGCCCGGGGAGCCATGCCGACGGGCGCTGGGATGCTCTGGTTAGCGCCATTTTGCGCTACCTCGACGCGCAGAATCGGCCGATCGCCTTTTGGCTGTGGGGGGCGCACGCTCAAAAGTGCGGACGCTTCTTGTCGAATTCCCAACACCTCGTGATTCGGTCGGCCCACCCTTCTCCGCTGGGGGCCTACCGCGGGTTTTGGGGCAGCAAACCGTTTTCTACGACCTCGGAATGGTTCAAAACTCAGGGCGCGACGGGGCCCGATTGGTCCGCCGACCTGCCTACCTTTGAACCGTGATGACCACGTTCTTGATGATAGCGGCGCTGCTTTTGCTGGGCGCGCTTTTAGTTCTTCAGCTTCGGCGGGGAGGTTCTGCGGGAGCCGACGCAGGCGAACTCGCCCGAATTCAAGGACTTTATGAGGCCGCCAATCAGCGGGTACGCGAATTGGAGTCCGCCCTGTTGGCCGCCCAAAATGCACAGCGCGAAACCGACATGGCCCTGGCCCGAGCTCAGGAGCGCCTGGCCGCTGCCGATTCCGCGCGAAGCGAAGTCGAGGCCCAGCGCGAGCAGCTCAAAAATGAGTTCAAGGTGGTGGCCCAAGAGGCTCTGGGACAGCAGTCGCGCATGCTTCAAGAGCAGCTCAAGCAGGGCAACAAGGCCGAGCTCGACTTGCTGTTGGCGCCGTTCCGGACCAAGCTCGAGCAGTTTGGCGAACGCGTCGAAAAAACCCACCACCAGGGCGTGCAGGAGCGCAGTGAGCTGAAAGCCGAGGTGCGCAACCTGATGGAGCAATCGGAGAAACTCCGCAACGAGGCCAATGCACTAACCAAGGCGCTGCGCAGCGACAGCAAGGCCCAAGGAAATTGGGGCGAAATGGTGCTCGAAAAGCTGCTCGAACGCAGTGGACTCACCCGCGACCTAGAATACAGCGTGCAGGCGTCGACCACCGATTCCGACGGTCGCCGGCTGCAGCCCGACGTGGTGCTGAATTTGCCTGAGGGTAAGCACCTTATCATCGATTCCAAGGTGAGCCTCGTAGCCTACGAGCGGTTTGTCAACTCGGAAACCCCCGAAGAGCAGGCGGTGGCAATGAAGGAGCACATTGCGTCGCTCCGCGCTCACATTCGTGGGTTATCTGAAAAAAACTACCAAAACCTGTACGACGTTTCGTTGGACTTTGTGCTGCTCTTTGTGCCGATCGAGGGTGCGTTCAGCACGGCCCTTCAGGCCCAGCCCGAGCTGTACCAAGAGGCGTTTGACCGCAACATCGCGCTGGTCAGCACCACGACCTTGTGGACCACCTTGCGCACGGTAGGGACCCTGTGGCGACAGGAACGCCAAAACCGGAACGTGGGCGAAATCATCCGCCAAGCGTCAGACCTGTACGACAAGTTTGTAGGATTTTCTGAGGAGATGATCAAGGTGGGCAACCAAATGAAGACGGCCACCAACACCTATGAAAACGCGATGAAGCAGCTCAGCCAAGGCAAGGGCAACCTGGTGCGGCGCGCCGAACAGCTTCGCCAACTGGGCCTGAAAAATAGCAAATCCACCAATCCTTCGCTCGTTGACCGCGCCCTGCAGGGCGAGTCCGAAGAAGACGAAACCGACGAAACCGCATGAGCGAGCAACTGAACGACCAACTTATTTATGGCATTCGCCC
>SYCM01000005.1 GCA_005786915.1 Bacteroidota bacterium
AAGCGTTTGAAACGGTTTAAACGTAAACACCCGCTTCAAGAGTTTATATCCCGTGTCCCCAGGACCGAGGCCGTCCCCGTGGCCAACCACAAAGTGTTTTTCGTTCCAAACATGGCGCACAGGTTCGTGAAAAACTTGTATTCCAAACTCTTGTGAGAAATAGTCACGCATCCACAAGTCGTGGTTGCCGGGAAACATAAAAACGGGAATTCCGGAATCGGCCCAATCGGCCAAGCGGCCCTGCAGCCGGGCAAAGCCCTTAGGGATCGCGTGGCGGTACTCAAACCAAAAGTCAAAGACGTCGCCCACCAAGTAGAGTGCCGCAGCGCGGGGCTTGATGGAATCCATCCAGGCGACAAAGGCCCGCTCGCGCTCCGCGCTCGCTCCCGCATCCGGCGCACCCAAGTGCAAATCGCTCGCAAAAAAGACCGACTTGCCTTCGGGGAGCTCAAACACTGCGTCAACCGTGGCCACCATAGCGCAAACCTAGGGTAAAATCCCGTGACGTACTGCCCGCCCCAGACCGCCCCCCGCAACAAGACTCCCCTTCCCGCAATCGCCTTCAGTCGTTTGCGTACCTTTAAACATAGAAACCCCTTCACCATGCTTGAAACGTTAAGCTCCTACCACCCCGTACTGCTCGCGTTCTTAGCGACCACCTTCACGTGGCTCGTGACGGCCTCCGGAGCGGCCCTCGTGTTCCTGTTCAAAGAACTGCCGCGCAAAGTCCTCGACGGAATGCTCGGCTTTACCGGCGGCGTCATGATCGCGGCCAGCTACTGGAGCCTCCTCGCCCCGTCCATTGAAATGTCTGAGGCTCAGGGCTACATCCCCTGGATTCCGCCCGTGCTCGGCTTCCTAACAGGCGCGCTCTTCTTGTTCGGACTCGACAAACTCGTTCCGCACCTGCACATCAACTTTGGCCCGTCTGAAATCGAAGGCGTCAAAACCGACTGGAAGTCGACGACCCTCCTCGTCCTTGCCATCACCCTGCACAACATTCCCGAGGGCTTGGCGGTGGGTGTCGCCTTCGGAGCCTACGCGGCCGGAATCGACGGCGCTTCGCTCGGGGCCGCCGTGGCCCTCGCCATCGGCATCGGCCTCCAAAACTTTCCCGAAGGGGTGGCCGTGGCCTTCCCGCTTCGCCGGCAGGGCGTTTCGCGCTTTCGCAGCTTTTGGTTCGGACAGCTCTCGGCCATCGTCGAACCCGTCGCCGGAGTGGTTGGTGCCGTAGCGGTCATGTACATGCAGCCCGTGCTTCCGTTTGCCCTCGCCTTTGCGGCTGGAGCCATGATCTACGTGGTCGTTGAAGAGGTCATTCCCGAAACGCAGCGCGACAAGTACACCGACATCGCCACCCTCGGATTCATTGCCGGGTTCGCCGTCATGATGTCGCTGGACGTGGCGTTGGGCTAGCAGCCAGCAACTAGTTACTAGCTACTGGTTGCGCGGAGCTCCGCTACAGCCCCAAGGCCTTAAACAGGTCGTTGCCGTTGGCCAAGACAAAAAGGGCCAAGAGCAAGAAGAAGCCGACCATTTGAGCCACCTCCATTACGCGGGTACTCGGAGCGCGGCCCGTGATCCATTCGATCAAGGCAAATACCGCGTGGCCTCCGTCCAAAGCGGGGATGGGAAGCACGTTTAAAAACGCCAGGGCGAGGCTTAAAAAGGCCGTGAAGCCCCAAAAATGCTCCCAGTCCCAGGTGCTCGGGTACTGCTTCAAGATGGTTAAAAAGCCGCCGGCCTCCTTGTAGGCGCCGGTCTCGGGCTGAAACATCAGCTTGATCTGACGCGCGTACGACGAGAGGGTCGAGACGGCGCGGTCCCAACCGTAGGGAAGGGCGCCCAAGCCGCCGTGGTACTCGGTCTTTACCGGGAAAAACGACGCGAGGTTGTCTTGGTAGTACACGCCGATTTTGCCTTCTTCGCTCACCGTCACGGGCAAATCAACCCGCTCGCCGGCGCGGTCCACGGTGATGGTTACCGACTTGCCCGCGAGCTTCGGAATGCGGTCGAGGTACTCGTCAAAATAGGTGAGGGACTCGCCGTTCAGCGCCACGAGGGCGTCGCCTTTGGCCATTCCGGCTTTTTCGGCGGGGCTGCCGGCGGCAAACTCCTTGACGACGTAGGGCACGCGCGGAAACATCCACGGCGTCTTTTCTTCGATGGCCTTCGCCACAAACACTTGGGTAATCGGCAGTTCCACGCGCTCCCCGCTGCGCAGCACAGTCAGGTTGGTGCCCGCACCCAAGAGCATTTCGACGCTCACTTCGTCGAAGCGCGCAATTTCGCGTCCGCCCACCGCGACGGGAACGTCGCCCGACTGCATGCCCATCGACTGGGCGACGGGGGTGGCCCAAATTCCGCCCTTGAGGTCGGCGGTGTCCACGTACTTCTCGCCGTAGTAGGCGCCCATGCCGGCATAGATTGCGACGGCTACCAAAAAATTGACGATTACGCCGCCCAGGATGATGATGAGGCGCTGCCAGGGCTTTTTGCTCCGGTACTCGTAGGGCTTGGGCTCCTCCGCCAGGCCCGCGGTGTCCATCGATTCGTCGACCATGCCGGCAATCTTGACGTAGCCGCCCAGGGGCAGCCAGCCGATGCCGACTTCGGTTCCGCGAATGTTGGTTTTAAACAGCGAAAACCAGGGGTTGAAAAAGAGGTAAAACTTCTCCACTCGGGTGCGGAAGGCGACCGCCGGGATAAAATGGCCCAATTCGTGGAGGACGACCAGCAGCGAAAGGCCCAGAATGAACTGCGAAATTTGAATCAGCATAGCGTCGGCAAAGGTACAACCATCGTGCCTGCCGTATTTTTAGGCCATGCGAACGCACCAGGTGGGCAAACAGGCCTTTAGCTTTCCCGACGGCCTCGAAGGCTGGACCGTCGAGCACGTGGCGGGACGGGAGTTCCGCATCCAGCGCGGACCCGAGCCTAAAACGGCCTTCCTCGTCGCGTACGATCCGCGCCAAAAGCACTCCTCGTGGTGGATCGACGGCGACATCTACGAGGTGCGCTCCACCCGGCCCATCGATGCCCTGCTCGACCAACTCGGGATTGCCGCCACAGCCGCGAAGGGTCCCGAGGTACTCGTGGCGCCGATGCCCGGACTGGTGCTGCGGATCGACGCCCAGCCGGGGGCCGAAGTCGCCGCCGGCCAGACCCTTTTGGTGCTCGAGGCCATGAAAATGGAAAACAACTTGAAAAGCCCGGTTTCGGGCATAGTGGCTGAGGTCTACGCACAGGCGGGGCAGGCGGTCGAAAAGGGCGCCAAACTGATTAGGTTCGCTTAATCTGCTTTTTATCAGTGCTTTAGTAAAAGCTCCCGCATAGGTTTTTTGGCCCGAGCCCGCGTCTTGTTTAACGTTTTGATAACGATGCTTCCACATTAGTGGGTTAGTTTTGTATAAACTTTTCATAACATGAAAATCAAAATCACCAATCTTTTCGCTTTAGTGCTTTCGCTGGCTTCAGTCGCGATGAGCGCTCAAAACGTAACCACTGCGTCGATCAACGGTCGCGTAGTGAACGAGTCTGGCCAGCAGGTCAACGACGCTAAAGTCGTGGTCACGCACCAGCCCACCGGCAGCCGCTACACTGCGGTTACCGACAACAGCGGCCGCTACGCGCTAGACGGCCTTCGCATCGGCGGACCTTACGTGGTTGCCGTTACCTCAGGCGCCGGCAACGAAGAGCTCGGCGGAGTGTACCTCAGCCTGGGCCAGTCGCTTCGACTCAACGTTATGGTGGGCGTGAAAACGACGACCCTGAACGACGTAGATGTGGTCGCCACGAAAAACGAAATTTTGAACTCGCAGCGCACGGGCGCGGCCACCAACGTTAAAGTGGAGGCCCTCAACACCCTGCCGACGTTCAGCCGCTCGCTCAACGACTTTACCCGCCTTACCCCACAGAGCCGTCCTTCTTCGGTCGCTTCTACGGCCGGTTCGGGCGTGTCGTTTGCAGGCGCCGACAGCCGCTTCAACAACCTCACGGTCGACGGCTCGATTTTCAACAACAGCTTTGGCCTTGCTTCTGGCCCTGGCGGACAAACCAACTCCGCGCCGATTTCGCTCGACGCCATTGAAGAAGTTCAGGTGAACATCGCTCCCTACGACGTGCGTCAGGGCGGATTCACCGGCGCTGGCATCAACGCCATCACCCGCTCGGGCGGCAACGAAGTAAGCGCTTCCGTATTCTACAATACGCGCAACCAGAACTTCCGCGGCGACACCGTGACCTTCCTCGACAAGGACGGCGTGAAGTCAGGAAGTGCTTTGAAAATCAACGACTTCGCGGTAAACCAGTTTGGATTCCGCGTAGGAGGTCCCATCAAGAAAGACAAAATCTTCTTCTTCTTGAACGCCGAAGGCGAGCGCCGCATTGACCCCGCGACCCTGTTCACGGCCAACAACAACGACGGCGTGACCGACCTCAACGAGACCCGCGTGCTCGCGAGCGACCTCGAA
>SYCM01000088.1 GCA_005786915.1 Bacteroidota bacterium
GCGGCCAACTCGGCCATCGTAGAAACGTTTAAGCTCATTCGGAGTCGTTAAATACTTCAATCGTGGCCGGACGCTTCACCAACGGACTGAAGGTTCCGGTGTAGCGCGTCGCACGAACGATGTGGTTGTCAATCCAGTGGTAGTTGCCGCCGCGGGGCTTGCCCATCAGCAGTCCGTGGTAGGGAAACCCGTGTCGGGCCAGCCACTCCTCGGTCACGGCGCGGTGCTCCTCGGTGCGGCTGGTGAAAAAAGTGATGACGTGCCCTTCGGCGTGCCATCCCTTAATCGTTTCCAGCGCGTCGGGATAGACCTTGGCGGTCGCCATGCGCTCGGGTTCTTCATTCGGAATGTCGTCGCAGACGGTTCCGTCAATGTCGATGAGGTAGTTTTTGATGTGTTCGGGCAGCACGGGGCTGACCACTTCGCCGTTCACGACGGTTTGCTGAAGATGGTTCATGAATTAATCCAATTGCCGCGGTCAGCCTGAGGGTAGGCCCACGGAGCCGCATTGTTTTCGATGTTTCCCATCGCTACGTTCACCGTAGACGGGGCGGCGGATTCTTCCATAACCAGATACTGGCGCATCTGCAGGATGACATCAAGGGGGTCGATGTTGACGGGGCAGGCTTCCACGCACGCGTTGCAGGTGGTGCAGGCCCACAGCTCTTCGCGGGTAATCCAGTCGTCGAGCAGTGTTTTTTGGGTGGCGGAATCTCCTCCGGCTAGCACCTCTTCGACTCGGTCGCGCGTCGCCATCATGATGCGGCGGGGCGACAGCTTCTTGCCGGTCTGGTTGGCGGGGCATTCGCTGGTGCAGCGTCCGCACTCGGTGCAGCTGTAGGCGTTGAGCAGGTTGGCGAAGTGCAGGTCGTGCACGTCTTTGGCACCGAAGCGCGCAGGCGGAACCGCGTTGGGGTCCGGCACAAAGCTCGGGTCCATCATGGCCTTGATTTCGGTTGTAACCGATTCCATGGCCTGAATTTGTCCGCGCGGAGCCAGCTTGCTGTACCACACGTTGGGGAAGGCCAAAATGATGTGGAAGTGCTTGCTCTTGGGCAGGTAGTTCAAGAACGCTAGAATGCCCACGAAGTGCAACCACCACATGCTCGTGGCAAAGGCGCTCAGCGCTGATGCGCTCCAGCCGCCGAATAGGGGAAGCATGAGGCCGCTGATCAGCCAAGGGCTGACAACTAGCTGCTGGTTACTTGTTGCTAGTTGCTGGGTTTCGGCTGCGTTCATCAGGAGCAGCGCCGACATGAGGACGATCTCGATGACGAGGATGTTCACGGCGTCGCGCTGGGGCCAACCGTCGAGGTCGGAATGCTTGAGGCGCTCAGGGCCCGAGACGAGCCGGCGTCCCAAAAACACCACGCAGGCCACGACGACCAAAAAGCCCAGGACTTCAAAGAAATTCATGAGGCCGTCGTAGAGGCCGCCCAGCGGCTCGCGAAGCAGCCGGTGGGTGCCTAAGATGCCGTCGAGCAGGATTTCCAGGACTTCCAAGTTGATTAGCACGAACCCCACGTAGACGATGAAGTGCATGGCGGCGGCCAGGGGGCGCGGACCCATTTTGCCTTGGCCCAAGGCCACGCGCGCCATGGTGGCCCAGCGTTCCGCGCGGCGGTCGTGGCGGCCTGAGGGACGGGCGAGAGCTAAGCCGCGGCGGAGGCGGCGAACTTGGTAGGTAAAGCCGGCGACGCCAGCAGCGAGCACGGCAGTGAACAGGATACTTGAGATCATTCTTCTTCGATGCGGCTAGGTCGGCGACCGAACACCGACAGTCGTACATAGCGCTCCGGATGGTAGCGCAGATCCAGAAGCAGCCGGTCGAGCGACTGTACCGTCTTTTCAATTTGGGTATACAGGGAGTCCTGGGCGCTCAATTTACCCAGAGTACCTTCCCCATTGGCCATGCGGCCCGTAACCACATCTAGGTTGTGCGACGTGCGCTCCAGCGCGAGCATGGTTTGCCCCACGTTGGCCTTGCCGAGCGAATCAGAAAGGTTGGCGACGTTGGCAAACACCCGTTCGAGCTCGTCCCGGTTGTCCGAAAGCGACTTGGACAGGCGCTCAAAATTCTGCGTGGCCCGACCGAGGGATTCGCGGTTTTGGGTCATGTAGGTCGAGAGCTCCGTGGTGATTTCGTTGAGGTGAATCAGCGACTGGTTCACGTTGCTAAACGACGAGCGGAAGTCGCGTTCGACTCCGCCTTGAAGAAAACCGGTGAGAATTTGCACCGCTGTATCCAGCGAAGCGATCAGCTTTTCGGTTTTCACCTTGACGGGCAGCACCTCCTTGTTGATGGCGTCGCCGAGCGACTCCTCGATGGCGCTCCGCAGGGTGTCGCCGTCTTCGACTAAGACCACGCCTTCGCCCAATTGAAGCGAAATTTCTTTGGCGCCCAGCAAATCGCTTGACTTGATCAGGGCGAGGCTCGTGACGGGAATCGGGTATTCGGTGTCCAGGCGCATCGCCACAACCAGGCGGCCCGACCGGTCGGGGTGAAACCCGATGGACTCAATGCGGCCCACGGCAAACCCGTTGATGGTGACGGGCTGCGAGCCCATCAATCCGTCGACGCGCTCGTAGACGGAATACACTGTAATTCCCTTATCAAACAAGCTGCTGTTCTTGAGGTAGGAAATGCCAAAGTACACAACGACTCCGGCGAGGAGTAAGACGATTCCGGCTTTGAGTTCTCGGCTGAGCATGGTCTACAAGTTACGGTTTTAGCGCTTGATCGGCTTCGTCGAGCGTGATGCGCGCGGAACCTCGGTAGGCCACCACAAACGCATCAGTAAATCCCGCTTGGCGCACGGCGTTCAGGCCCTCGACGGCCGAGGCGCGGCTGCTAAAGTGGCCTTGCAAGTAGCGGTAAAGCCGGCCGTCTTTTACCACAAACACGTCGCGCAGGCCCGAGAAGGGAGCTTCAGTAGTGCTTTTTTCGAGGGCGCTCACGCTGAGCTGAATGCTAAAAAACACCGCTTCCGCCGGCGCCGGAGTGCTCACCGGGGGAGCCGCGTTGGGCTGAGCAGGGGTAGGGTCTGCCGCCCGCTCCAGGGCCGCAACCGCCGCCGGGACCTCGACGGCCGCAGGTTCGGTTTGCTTGACCAACTCGGTCAAGGGCAAGGTCTCGGGGGCGTTGGCACGCACCGCCTCTGCGGCAGGTGTACTCGCTGGGGTACCCGCCGCAGTCGCGCTGGCGGCCGGGGACTTGGCGGTTTCGGTCGCCGATCCGCCCTCGCGCCGCACTTTGTACTGGGCGAACGACCGTGATATCGCGCGGGCCATTTGGTCTTGGCCCTCTTCGGTCATCAAAAAGTCCTCCTCGGTGCTGTTGGTCAAAAATCCGAGCTCAATCAAAATCGACGGCATCGCGGTGCGGCTCGTCACATACAAGGGTTGCTGGCGCACGCCCCGGTCCTTGCGGCCCACGTCGTCGCGAAACGCGTTCTGCACGTTTTGGGCGAGTTCGACGCTCTGCTGAATGAACGCGTACTGAAACATGGTCAGCATGATGTAGGACTCCGGCTTGCTGGGGTCAAAGCCCTCGTACACGTCTTGATTGTCCTCCTGCAGAATCACGGAGTTTTCGCGCATCGCTACGCGGTTTTCGTCGTCGTGGTCCTTACCCATGACGTAGGTCGACGACCCGTATGCGGAGCGGTTTTCGGCCGCGTCGCAGTGGATCGAAATGAACACGTCGCCCTGCGCGCGGTTGGCGATCACGGTGCGCTCGTGCAGCGTAGGGTAGACGTCGGTCCGGCGCGTCATCACCACCTTGATGTCGGGAAAGCGCTCTTTGATGTACTGCTCGACCTTGAGGGCAACGGCTAGCGCAACGTCTTTCTCGGCTTTTTTGTACCGGCGCGTGCCGAGGTTTCCGGGGTCGGTACCCCCGTGGCCTGCGTCGATTACCACGGTGCGGACTTCGTCACTCATGCGGGCCGCCGGCTGAAAGCCCGACTGCGGAATTGCCAAGAGGGCAATCAAAACCAACGCCAGGCGTTGGTAGGTACTACTTTTGGTCACTGATTTCATGAACGTCGCTTCAAAGGTACACGCTTGGACCGCAATACTCGCGGGATTTCTGTCGTTTTCGGCCTCGGCGCAGGGCGTTTTGGACGGCGAAGGAATTCGCTTTGCTTCAGAGAAGCAAGGGGTCACCCGCCCAGGTTCGAGTACCTCTATGCTTCAGGGCAAGGCCCGTGCCGAATCCGCCGACTTCACCCTCGAGGCCGAGTTCATCCTCATCGACTGGAAGCTGCGCGAACTCAAAGCCTATGGGGCGCGCCAGCCCGACGGCTCCTACCTCGGGCGCCCCATTTTTACCCAAGGCGACCGCAAAATTGGCGCCGATACGCTCCGCTACAACTACGCCACCCAAAAGGGATGGGTGTTTCAGTCGACGAGCCAAGAGGGCGGAGGCTACCTCTCGGGCAAGCAAGTGAAGATGATTACCGATTCGAGCTACTACATTGGTTCTACGCGATTTACCACCTGCAACCACGTGGAACCGCACTTTGCCATTGTGGCTCCGCAGGCGCGCTTCGACGTCGGAAAACGTATCGTTACCGGGCCCGCCTACCTCGAGCTGGCCCACCTGCCGACGCCGTTGGCATTGCCGTTTGGGTTTTTTCCGATGATTGACAAGCGGGCATCGGGATTCATTCTCCCCAATTTTGCCGACCGCCGCGAGTGGGGCCTGGGGCTCACCGGGTTCGGGCACTACTGGGCGCTGAACGACCACCTCGACCTCAAGCTGACGGGCGACCTGTATTCGCGCGGATCCTGGGGTATTCAGGCCCAGTCGAACTACCGCTACCGCTACCGGTTTTCGGGCGGACTCAGCGTGCAGGCCAACCGCACCCGGTACGGAGACCCGCGCTACGCCGACTACGGGCAGTTTTACGACGCCCGCGACTACCGCATTTCGTGGAACCACACCCAAGATCCCAAAGCCCACCCCACGCGCAGCTTTTCGGCGCGGGTCGAGCTGGCCACCGGAAGCTTCTTTAAAAACACCACCACCAACGCCGAGGATTTTTTGAAAAACGACCTGTCTTCGTCGGTCAGCTTGGTGCAGCGTTTTCCGGGCACTCCGTTCACGTTCACCGGAGCCCTTCGGCACCGCCAAAACAACCAAAAGGGCACCTTGGCCCTGTCGCTCCCCGAGTTCACCCTGGGCATGGCCCGGGTGCAGCCCTTTGCCCGCGCCAAGCGCAGCGGGTCCGCCAAGTGGTACGAGGGCATTGGCCTGACCTACAGCATGAACGGACGCAACGAAACGCAGGGCCTGATCGAGGAACTGCAGGATCCGTCGAGCCTTTTTGACCCGGCGCGGTTGCGCAGCGGCGTGCAGCAGTCCGCCTCGCTCAACACCAACCTCAAGCTGCTCAAGTTCATCACCGTCAATCCCAGCGCTGATTGGTCGGAGAAATGGTACCCGACCGCCCTGAACTACCGTTGGGATGCGGATTCGCAGGCCGTGCGCAGCGATACCGCCAAGGGTTTTTTTGCCGCCCGCGAGTTTCGCGCCTCGGCCTCGGCCAACACCACGCTGTACGGGCTGTTTCGCTTTCAGCGCGGACCCCTTTCGGCCCTGCGCCACGTGATGTACCCCTCGGTCAGCGCGGTGCTTCGCCCCGACTTTTCGGATCCGCGCTGGAACATTTATCAAGAAATTCAATCCGACTCCACCGGCGTCCTCAAGCGGTTCAACCGATTTGAGGGCTACACGTACGGCGCTCCTGGGGGAGGCCAATTGGGTGCGGTGCGGTTCCGGCTGCGCAACACCCTGGACGCCAAGCTGCGCGGCCGGGGCGATTCGGCGGCCGAAACCAAAGTCAACCTCATCGACGACCTCAGCCTCGAGACGGGCTACAATGCGGCGGCGGCCAGCCACCCGTGGGAAAATGTGGCCGTACGCGCCTCGTCGTCCTGGGGCAAGGGCGCCTACCGGGTGAACTACCAAGGACTGTACGACTGGTATGGGCTGGACTCCGCGGGCGCGCGAACCGAGCAGTTTGCCGCGGCGATGGGGCAAGGGTTGCTGCGTCCGACCATGCACCAGTTCAGTTTGGACCTGAGGTTGCGGGGCGGAACTTCGGAAGGCCGCCGCGCCCCGAAGATGAACGACTTGGGCCTTGAAGAGAATTTCTACTCCGACTACTACGCGCCGATCGAGCAAGCCGCTTGGGCGGCGCCCTGGACCCTCAACGCCGGCTACTCGTTGCGCACCACGGCCCAAAAAACGGGCTACGAAACCACACACTCGTTGCGGATCGACGGAACCTTTGACGCAACCCAGAATTGGAAGCTGCGCTTTGCCAGCGGCTACGATTTGGGTCGGGGCGACTTCACGTTCACGTCGCTGGACGTGGTCCGCACCATTCACTGCTGGCAAATGAACCTTCGCTGGGTGCCGTTTGGCTACGCCCGCAGCTACACGATCGGAATGGGCGTAACCGCTCCGTTGCTCAACGCCCTCAAGGTGCAGCGCCGACGCGGTCTGGGCGACTACTAGCGCTCGGCGGCACGGCAAGACCTGGCCCAGGCCTGCAGCAGCGAGGCGCCCTCAGGGCTCAGTACGCTTTCGGGATGAAATTGGACGGCCGCAGCGTTCGCGGCGCGGCAGCGCATCGCCGCAGGAAGACCTTCGTGGTCGATGGCCACCACAGACCATTCCGGCCCCAGGCTCCCGGCGTCGACCGCCCAAGAATGGTACCAGCCCACGGTCATGGGGCTGGGCAGGTCAAAACCGTCCGTTAGGGGCGCGGACCACGTGACCGGCCGTGCAATGCCGTGCCGCGGGGTTCCGGTGTGCAAGAGGCGTCCGCCCGAGAATTCCGCCAAAGCCTGCATGCCCAGGCAGACGCCCAGCAGAGGGGTCCGCCCAAAATGGTCGGCGATGACGTCCATGAGCGCACCCGATTCGCGCGGCAGGCCGGGACCGGGCGACAGGACCAGCGCGTCGACGCCGCGCAAGTCAGCCAGCGCCCGAGGGTCGTCGCAGCGGCGCACCCGAACCTCGGTAACGTAGGGTTCGAGCAGGTGCACCAAGTTGTAGGTGAAGGAATCGCGGTTGTCGAGTACGCCGAGCAGCATGGATTCAAAGGTAGTCCGCCCGCAGAACCTAACTTTAACCCATGCTCCGACACGTAACCACGCCGAATGCTCCGGCACCCATCGGACCCTACAGCCAAGCGGTATGGGCCGGCCCCAATTTGTTCCTCTCGGGAATGATTGCGCTCACGCCCGACGGCGTGTTCCGCAACGAAAGCCTTGAAAGCGAAGTTCGAACGGCCCTTGCCAATTTGTTGGCGGTGCTGGAAAGCCAAGGAATGGGTCCGCAGCACCTGGTTAAGTGCAGCCTTTTTTTGCGCGACATGGCGGACTTTGCCACCGTGAACGCGATCTATGCCGAATTTATGGGCGACGCCAAACCGGCGCGCGAAACCGTGGCGGTTTTGGGCCTTCCCAAAGACGCGCGATTCGAGATTTCGGCGGTGGCCTACCTACCTTTGTAGCTATGGAATACGACGTACTGGTATTGGGCTCCGGCCCCGGCGGTTATGTAGCCGCGATCCGCGCAAGCCAATTGGGTTTGAAAACCGCGGTTGTTGAAAAAGAAAGCCTCGGAGGCGTGTGCCTGAACTGGGGATGCATTCCGACCAAAGCCCTGATCAAGAGCGCTCAGGTTTTTGAATACATCCAGCACGCCGAGGAGTACGGAATCACCGTGAAAGACGCCAAGCACGACTTCGGAAAGGTGGTGGCGCGCAGCCGCGAGGTGGCGGGCGGACTGTCGAAGGGCATTCAGTTCCTGATGAAGAACAACAAGATTGACGTGAACATGGGCTACGGA
>SYCM01000089.1 GCA_005786915.1 Bacteroidota bacterium
CTGCCCTGTCGGTCACCGTGCGCGACGACGAGGGATCGGTACTGGTTTCGGTGCGCGACAACGGCACGGGGATCGATCCTTCGCGGTGGGAGGCGATTTTTGAGCCGCACTTTACCACCAAGTCTACCGGAAGCGGGTTGGGGCTTGCGATGGTAAAGTCCATCGTGGAAGGCATGGGGGGGCGTAGCTGGATTGAGTCCTCGTCCGCCCAAGGGACCGAAATTATGCTTCGAATGCCTCGCGCGTAACGACTAGTATTTGCTGGGTTTCACCAAAGCGCTCGGGCCGCCGAGTGCAGTTGAAGCCGAGGGGAATGCGCTGGGCCCAGTCGGCCTCCGAAAAGCGCACACTGACGTAGTCGGATTCGCTCAGTTGGTCTTCAAGCTCAGGGAGGGCGGCCTCTTCAGTTAAGGCATGTATCGAGGTTTGGTCGGCAAAGTCGTGGAGCGTTACGACCAATATTCCGCCGGGCTTCAGGGCTTGGGTTAGAAGGTGGAGTTCCGACGCGGTGCGCTCGGGGCGAAGGTGGGTGAACACCGAGCCCGCGACAATCAGGTCCACCGGCTGGCCATTCCAGGGCTGGGCGCCCCAGCGTGCCTGCTGAAAGGCTACGGCCCCGGCTTTGGGGTCGTAGGCCCAGCGCTGCGATTCCGGGAAGGCAGAGGGCAAAAAGCGCCCCACTCGGCCGTAGCCGCACCCGAAATCGAGGAGGTCTTGGGGGGCGGGATGAACGCGCTGGAGGGTTTCGGCCAGTCCGCGACCGGTATCGAAGTACTCTTGGGCGGCGCGCTTCCAGTCTCCTCCCGAAACGCTCAAGGGGTAGCGAAACATCGCGTCGGCCCGATGAACGGCAAGCGAAACCCCATCGAGCCCGTGGGGAATCCAGGGAAGCGCAAGCCCCTCAGGGAGGTGCTGCTGCTGCACGGCGGCCAGGGCGTCGACGCGGCGGCGCAGCACTTCCAGCGCATCGCGGTTTTCGCCGATGCCCGACTTGTTTTGAATCCAACGTTGAAGGCGCTTGAGCACAGGAGGTATCTTTGGAAAGGCCAAAGTACGCCAACTCTACAACCCAACACGCCGCCGCATGCCTACCGTCCGCCTTGAAGTCCGCGACCGCATCGCATTTTTGACGATTGACCGCCCCGAAGCGCTCAACGCGCTCAACGCCCCCACGATTCAAGCGCTCCACGAGCACGTGGTGGCCCTCGACACGCGCGACGACGTGCGGGCCGTCGTGCTGACGGGGGCGGGCCCCAAGAGCTTTGTCGCCGGCGCTGACATCGCCGAGTTTGCGGGTTATTCGCCGGCTGAAGGAACCGCCCTGGCCCAGCGCGGTCACGAACTGCTGTTCAACCGCATTGCCCAAGCGCGCAAGCCCTACCTCGCCGCAATCAACGGGTTTGCGCTGGGCGGAGGTCTAGAGCTCGCGATGGCGTGCCACGTTCGCCTGGCGTCGACCACGGCTCGGATGGGCCTTCCCGAGGCCTCGTTGGGCGTCATTCCCGGCTACGGCGGTACCCAGCGTCTCGCGCAGCTCGTCGGCAAGGGACGCGCGCTCGAAATGATGTTCAGCGCCAGCATGATCGACGCCGCCAAGGCCGAAGCCTGGGGCCTGGTAAATTCCGTTCACGACCCCGACCAATTGCTTGAAGCCGCTGAAGCGATGGCTCGTCAGTTCCTCAAGGCGTCGGGCGACGCGCAGGCGGCCATCATTCGCTGCAGCAACGCGGCCCTCGAGGGCGGACCGGGTTTTGCCGCTGAAATTGCCGAGTTCGGCGCCCGGTTTGGGACTGCAGAATTTACCGAAGGCACCTCGGCCTTCCTCGAAAAACGCAAGCCAAGTTTTTGAATGTGCGGCGACTAGCGTCTTTGTGCTAAATTGACGGCACCTAAACGCAACGCACATGTCATTTTTGGTCATTGAACATGCCGTATACGCCATAGGCTCTGCTGGCTGGTGGGGCGGAATGGGCATTTTTGCCGCCTACGCCGCGGTCGTTTTCGCGGCCGCCCACATGTGGAAGGGCGAGGAACTGCGGATCTTCGAGCGCTGGTGGGGCTATGCCCTGGCGGCGCTGCTGCTCGTCAAGCACCTCTACCTCTACCAATCGGGGCTGTGGAACGTCCACGACAACCTTGAAATGCACCTCTGCGGCTTTAGCCGGATACTAAGCATCTTGCTCCTCGCATTTGGGGCACGTTGGGCCTTTTACCCTCTGTTTTTCTGGGGAATTGTGGGCGGGTTTCACAGCCTCCTCACTCCGGAGCTCACGGGCGGCGATACGCCGTTCATGTACGCCGAGTACTACATTGTCCACGGCGGAATCATCATCATTCCGCTCTACTTTGTCTTTGCCCGCGGCTGGATGATCGGCAAGTGGACCTGGGCCAAAATCCTCGGAATCAACGTGCTGCTCATGGCACCCGTGGGACTCGTCAACTACCTGGTTGACGCCAACTACATGTTTTTGTGCCAGCGCCCCATGGTGGAAAACCCCTTCATTATGGGCGATTGGCCGTTCTACATCCTCGGTTTTCTCGCGGCGGGGGCCCTTCACTACGGGGTGCTCACGCTGCTTTTTTGGAAGCGCATTAACAAATCAGCCTAATGGGAGAATGGGACATGGTGGTCGTCGAGGTCGGCGGCCCGATTTGGTGGGCCGGCTACGGCATCCTCGCCTTGTTTTTTCTAGTCTTTTTCACGGTAGCGCCCCGCGCCGGCCATCCCCAGTTCGCCCAGTGGGAGAAGATTTTAGGATGGACCATACTCGCCAACCAATCGTGGTACTGGTGGATGGCCTTGGCCGACGGAACCTTTAACGTCCGCGAGTCGCTGCCCTTGCACATGTGCAGTTTTAGCCAGTTTTTGCTCTTTGCACACCTGGTGCTCAAGCAAAAATGGGCCTTGCCGCTCGTGGCGTTTTGGGGCCCCTTGGGCGGAATCCAAGCGTTTCTCACCCCCGCGCTCGAGTCTTCGACCACCATCGGCTACGTCACCCAGTTTTACACGGCCCACTCGTCAGTGGTCGTGATTCCGCTCTACCTCATTGTGCGGGGCGGAGCGCGCCTGCCGCGCGCTCTTTTTTGGCGGGTCATTGGCATTACCAATCTTGTTGGGTTTGCCATGATGGCGGTCAATGCCGCCCTCGGATCGAACTACTGGTATGTC
>SYCM01000090.1 GCA_005786915.1 Bacteroidota bacterium
CGAGTAGCTGCTCGCGGTGACCCGCACCCCATACTGGGCGTAGTGAAGGTCCACGCTGTTGAGGTTTGCCGGGTAGTCGTAGTATACGAGCGACGCGCCGGGCGCTTGGCCTTCGCCGTCGGGGTTGAGGTTGCCCGCGCCGAAAATGGTTCCCGCCACGTGGTCTCCGTGGTTTCCCTGGCTTGGACCCGCGAAGTTGGCCAAAATCCGCCCGGTGAAGTCGATGTGCGGCTGGATGTCGCCGTCGTCGCCGTGGCCCACCGTCACGCCGGTGCCGCGGTAGTTGCGTCCGCCGGGGTAGGGAACCCGAATGGCATTGGAACGGTGGTTTTTGGTACCGACTGCGTTTTCGGGTTCGGCGGGGGCCTCCTTGGGCTGTACGAACTGCACGTCTGGGAGTGCGGCCACTTGAGTTAGTTGGGCGGGCTTAACGAGCAGGCTGATGCCGAGCGGCGATGTGCCGACGACGCGCCCGATGCGGTTGAGGTCGCGAACGACGGCATCCCGTGAAGCCGTCGCAAAGGGGAGGACCAGCAACTCAACCTCGGCGCCTACCCATGCGTACTCGGGAAAGCTGCCCTCGGCGAGCTGGCTGCTCAGCTTCATTTTGGGCGTGAACGGGCTTCCGGCGGCAAAGGGCAGGGAGGAGAGGTGCGACCACGCGCTGGGTTGCTGAAACTCGACGAGGTAGGCATTGAGCGGTAGGTATCCGTGGTTCACGGCACCGCGGGCGCTCCATGAGGCCCATTCAAGCTCGGTGAGTGGGCGGTCGAAGGCCATAATCCGCACGATGCGCTTTTGGTCTGCGGTCGAACGCGCCGAGAGCTTGGACCCTTCGTGTTCGGAAAGGGCGTAGGTTCCCGACTGCAGTATCACGCGAGCCGAGGCAGGCCGGGCGGTTTGGGCACAAAGCGGAACGGCCATGATGGCGGCCAAGGCAAGTAAGCGTAATTTCATCGACTCAACACAGATTAAGAGGTACAATTTAGAACCCGAATGCCGAAGTTTAGTTTAACGTTTGCGTGGGCGCTCAGCTTCACCGTGTTGTCGGCGCAGAACGCACAACGAATCTTGTACGTCGCGGCCCACCCCGACGACGAAAACACCCGACTCATCGCGCACTGGTCGCGCGCCGAAGGGCGTAAGGTGGCTTACGTCAGCCTAACCCGGGGCGAAGGCGGTCAAAACCTCATCGGCCCCGAACTGGGGGAGGCCCTCGGCGCCATTCGCGAAGCGGAGTTGCGCGCGGCCCGTCAGATTGACGGGGCCGAGCAGTACTTTACCTCGGCGCCCGATTTCGGATTCAGCAAAAGCCCCGAAGAGACCTTCTCGCTCTGGAACCGGGAGCAAATTCTAGAGGAACTCACCGCAGTGGCCCTGGAGTTTCGGCCCGACGTTTTGGTCACTCGATTCCCGCCCGACGCCCGCGCCGGCCACGGCCACCACACGGCCTCGGCCATGCTCGCTCTGGAACTTTTTGCCCGCTTGGACCGGGAGCGCGCCGCGCACGGGGGCTGGGCTCCGCAGGCCGTGTACTGGAACACTTCGAGCTGGTGGGCCAAAGACCTGGAATCGGCGGCGCCCAGCGACAGCTTGGTTCGCCTGCAGATTGGGGGCTACCACGAGGCCTTGGGGACGTCGGTGCTCCAAATCGGCACGCAGGCCCGAAGCATGCACAAGTCCCAAGGCTTCGGCGCCGAAAACGAACACGGGTTCCGAACCGAGTACCTTAAGCTGCTGGCGGGGTCGCCGCGGGCTTGGTCCCCTGCCACGCCAACGCCAGCTGACCCCGAGTATGCCCGGGCTTCGGGACGCGTTTGGCACGAAGTGCGCGCCAACCGACCGTGGTACACCGACCGGGACAGCGTGGGCGTGAAGCGCGTCGAACTCGCCGTCAACGAAAGCAGCAAGCCCTTGATGTGGGGCGACCAGCTTCTGGCACCCGGACAGCGCGTCGAGCGCCAAGCCGCTCCAGGACTGCCCGCTTGGCACGTCACGGCGGACCGGGTGCACGGCGAGCAACGCCGACCCTGCATTCAGGCGGACCCCCTCAGCGTAGCCGCCGACGTTCCCGCCGTCGTGGCCACCTCGCGGCGAACGATTGCCCTGCAGGTCCGCTTTACCCGCTGGGCCTTGGCAAGCTCATTTGCGGTCCAGGTTCGGCTGCCCATGGGATGGAAGCTACTCAGTCCCGCCCAACTTCAGTGGACGGCTGAGCCCGGTTCGGACTCCATTCAGGCGTTCACGGTCATCCTGCAGCCCGGTACGCAGCCCACAGACGGCGCGCTTGAATTTGTTCTCGACGGCCAGCCCATTCGCAAGGTGACGCTCATTCGCTACGGCCATATTCCGCACCGCGAGGTTTGGGAAGACGGCGGAATTCCGTTGCGCTACGTGCCCATGAAGCTCCCGGCGTGCCGCGTGGGCGTCATTGAAGGGGCGGGCGACGACGCGGCCCTGGCCTTGGCCCAGCTCGGATTCACCGTGCGCTCCCTCGATCCCAAGCGCATGACCGCAGCCGACCTCAAGGGATTGGACGCCGTGGTTACCGGGGTGCGGGCCTACAACGCCACCCCCGGGATGGACCGGGCCAACGCCCTGCTGGAGCCGTGGATCCGCCGCGGGGGGCGTTTGGTAATGCAGTACGCCACCGCGAGCAGCGACCGCACTGCCGACCAAATGGGACCCATTTCCTTTGAATTGGGTCGCCAGCGGGTGACGCGCGAGGACGCCGCGCCGACCTTTTTGGTCCCGCAGCATCCGCTCCTTAACTCGCCCAACGCGATCAGCGCCCGCGACTTTGAGGGTTGGGTCCAGGAGCGCGGACTCTACTTCGCGCAAACCTGGCCCGCCGAGTTCACGCCGCTCGTCGCGTGGTCCGACCCGGGCGAGCCCGAGGCCAAGGGAGCCTTGATCACCGCCAAGTACGGCCACGGAACCGTCACCTACTGCGCGCTGTCGCTGTTCCGCCAATGGCGCGAAGGGGTACCCGGAGCCTACCGCTTGCTCGCCAACCTCGTCGCGCATGGGCGTTAACCTGCATCCGGCCGACCTTGCCGCCCTCGTCCTCAGCATCGGAGGCATCAGCCTCTACGGGATGTGGAAATCCCGCGCCAAGGCGACGGCGAGTGAATTTTTAAGCGGACAGCACCAGTCCAGCTGGTGGGCCATGGCGATGGGCATCATTGCCACCCAGGCCTCCGCAATCACCTTCATCAGCACGCCGGGCCAAGGATTTTCCGACGGTCTGCGCTTCGCCCAATTTTATTTAGGAATGCCGGTCGCCCTCTTCGTGCTCGGCGCGTGGGTGGTTCCGCGCTACATGCAAAGCGGAGCCCGCACGGCGTATGAGTACCTCGAGGCCATTTATGGGTCGCGGGTGCGCGGACTCGCCGCCGTTCTGTTTTTGCTGTCGCGGAGCCTCGCCGCCGGCATCACGCTGTACGCCCCGGCCATCGTGCTTTCGGCCGTGTTTCATTGGGACCTGAATGCCACCGTTGCCGCCACCGGACTCGTCGTGATCGCCTACACGGCATTCGGCGGCTACCGGGCCGTAGAGGTTACGCAAACCGCCCAGATGGCGGTCATCCTCGTCGGACTGGTCGCGGCTTGGTGGGTGCTGTACCAGGGCATTCCGCCCGAAGTAGGCCTCGGTGGCGCCTGGTCCATCGCGTCGGCCTACGGGCACGACCAAATCCTCGATTGGTCTTGGAACCCCGCCAGTCGCTACACGGTGTGGTCGGGTTTGGCCGGCGGATTTTTCTTGGCGATGGCCTACTTCGGTACCGACCAAAGCCAGGTCGGCCGCTACCTCTCGGGCAAGAGCCTCGGCGAAATTCGCCGCGGGTTCTTGGTCACCGGCCTGATCAAGGTGCCGATGCAGCTGTTTATTTTGAGCCTCGGGCTGCTGCTCTTGGTGCGCATGCACCTGTCTACCGAGCCGATTTGGCACAACCCCGCCGTGGCGAAGGCCTGGTCCGCCATGCCCGAGTCGGCGCCGCTGAACGCCCAATGGGACCAGCTGCAGTCGGCGCGCGCGGCCCTCGCGGCCCAGCCCGAAACGCCGGAGCGCCAGCGCGCCCTGGCCGCGCTGCGCCAGCAGCAGCAAACGCTTAAGGCCCGCGCGGCCGAGGTGGTTGCGCAGCGGGCCCCGGGGCTGGAAACCAAAGACGTCGACTACGTTTTTTTGGGGTGGGCGCTGAATCACATGCCGGTGGGCCTGCTCGGACTCCTGCTCGCCGTCATTATGGCGGGGGCCATGTCGAGCTCAAGTGCCGAAATCAACGCACTGGCCGCTACCTCGCTGATCGACTTTGGAAGGTTGCTGGGGCTGCCCGAAACCCTCAAGGCCTCGCGAGGCATCACCGTGCTTTGGGGCCTGATCGCGATGGGAGTCGCCCTGCTGGCAAGCCTCTATGAGAACCTCATCCAGTTGGTCAACTTGGTGGGTTCGCTTTTTTACGGCCCCATGCTCGGCATCTTCTTGTGCGCGTGGCTGCTGCCCAAGCGCCCGCCGTGGGCCGTCTTCGCGTCAGGTATCGCCGCGGAGTGTGCCGTCCTCGCACTGCACGGGGCTACGGTGGCCGGCTACCTTGAACTCGGATTTTTGTGGTACAACCTCATCGGCGCCGTCGGGGTGCTCCTTGGGGCACTGCTCCTCCCGGTGCTGCTTTCTCGGCGTACTTGAGCTCCATTCGGGCGACAATTTCGCTGACAGCCGGGCAAACGAGCGCGTTTTTTGCCGTCAAATCGAGGATTTGCGCTTGCTTAACTCGGTCCGTATGCGGGTACTCCCGGCAGGCCTTCGGGCGGTCCTCATAAATCGAGCAGGCGTTGTCGGCCTCCAAAAAAGGGCAGGGGAGCTGCTTGAGCACCCAGTCGCCGTCTTCGTCGAGGCGCAAGTAGCTGGACTCGAAGTCCGCCGTTTTCAGCCGCAGCCGCTTGGCCACGCGTTCCTTGTCGCGCTCGGTCCAGAGCGGGCCGGTGGTTTTGCAGCAGTTGGCGCAGCTCAGGCAATCGGTCTTGGCGAACACCTGCTCGTGCAGCCGGTGCACCACCTCGTCGAGGTCGCGCGGGGGCTGCCGTTTCAAGCGCTTTAAAAAGGCATCCGAACCGGACTTCACTCCGCCCGAAGCTTGTCGATGAACGCGCGGGTCTCCTCGAGCCAGGGTGCGTACTCCGGCGTGCCGGGTCCATAAAATCCGCTGTAAATCTTGCGGACTTTGCCCTGCTTGTCGAGGTAAATCGTGGTGGGGTAGGAGTGGAAGTTGGCCAAGCCCTCCAGAGTGCGCTCCACCGCCCCGCGCTCGGCGCGGCCGCCAAAGAGAATGGGGTAGCGCAGGTCGAGTCCGCGCACAAATTTGTCCACGGCGGGCAAGGCCTGCTCGCGGTCGGCGCTGCGTTCAAAGGTGATTCCAAAAAACTGCACGTCGGGGTAGGCCTTGTGGAACTGCGCAAAGGCGTTGCTTTCGTCGACGCAGTTGGGGCACCACGAACCCATAATTTGGATCACGGCGGGCTTGCCCGGTTCGGGGCGGAACAGCTCGCCCGTTTGGTAGTGCGGAAGCGAAAACGTGAGGGACTCCACCCCGGGCTTCATGCTCGACAGGCTAGTGGGGTCGGCCAGGCGGGCGTCGGGGTCGGCCGCGCCCGAGATGCGCTGCTGCCGGGTGGGGCTGAGGAATTGGGTGCCCTCAATGCGGCCGTCGGGGCCGAGTTCCAGCGCAAATACGTAGGCAAATACGCCATTGAACGTGCTCAAGTACACGTGGTTGTGGTAGCGGTTGCCCGCCAGGTAGCGGTAGTCGCCCGACTCGGTCATGATGGTGCCGGTGACTCGGCCGTCCGCGTGTTCCGTCAGCACCGCGAGGCCCTTGCTGCCCTGCTCGGCGGGCTGGTCGGCCTGATGGAAGCGCAGGCTATACTTGGGCTGCAGCGGCTGCTTTGGAAGCTTCGCGGGCTCTTGATTCCGCGCAAAACGGGGCGATGCGCCGGGCGTGAGGCGTAGCGAAAACTGAGTGCCCTGGTCGGGCCGCTGCCAAAATCCGACGAGGTTTTTGCCTTCTTGGCGCCAAATCAGCCGACCCGAGAAGTAGGGAATTTCAAACTGCTCGTAGCCCTCGCTCTGGGCGCCGGCGTAGGCCAGCGGAATGCGCTCCTCGCCGTTGACGAGGTACCATTGCGTCCCGCCAGATCCCGAATGCAGCGAGAGGACGTCAAAGGGCAACGTCCAGGGCTGCCGTCCTTCGGCGGCCAACGTGATTTCAGCGTGGTACCATGATTCATGCAGCTGGGCCTTGGCGCTGGGTTGGGCCACGGCCACCCACGTGGCAAGGCCCAGGATCAGGACAAAAATGATTTTCATTCCCCCAAGTTAGTACTGCCGGAGCGCTTCGCGGTAGGCGTCTACGCGGGCGGCGAGCTCGTCGCGCACTCGGCGGTACTGAGCCGGCCGGTCGGCCTCGTCGAGGTGGCCTCCGCGCACGTTGAAGTAGTACTTGATCTTGGGTTCGGTTCCGCTGGGTCGGGCCGTAATCCGGTCGCCGTTGGCCATCACCAGCTGAATCACGTTGGAGGCGGGGAGGGACAACGCACTCGCGCCGCCCGTTGCAAGCAACCGCCTCGTCCGCGCCTGGTAGTCCACCACCTCGGCCACCGGAACCCCTGCCACCTCAGTCGGAGTCGCCGTGCGCAGACGTGCCATTATGGCCTGAATTTCTTCGAGTCCGCTTCGCCCAGGCTTGGTCACGCTCAGCAGTTCGTCTTGGTGCACGCCGTGGCGGGCATACAGTCCGAGGAGTGCGTGGTAAAAACTCGACCCCGCCGAAGCGTGGTAGGCCGCGGCCTCGGCGAGCAGGCAGGCAGAACCAATCGCGTCTTTGTCGCGCACAAAATCGCCGGCGAGGTAGCCGTAGCTCTCTTCGCCGCCCACTACAAACGTTTGTTTGCCTTCGCGCAGGCGGATTTGCTCCGCGATCCATTTGAATCCGGTAAGCGTTTCGGTCGCTTCGACCCCGTAGTGCTCCGCCACGCGCAAAAGCAACGGCGAGGTGACCACGGTACTTGCCACAAAGGGCTGGGCCGGCATACTTCCTTGGGCGGAACGCTGCGCGAGCACGTAGTCCATGAGTACTGCTGCCGCTTGGTTGCCGTTGAGCAGCACCAGGTCGCCGTGGTCGTTGCGCACGGCAATGCCCACGCGGTCGCTGTCGGGGTCGCAGCCCACGACCAAATCATAGCCCAGCTCTTCGGCTCGGGCCACCGCCAGGGCCAATGCGGCCGACTCTTCGGGATTGGGCGAGTGCACCGTGGGGAAGTTCCCGTCGGGCGCAGCCTGAGCCTCGAGCACGTCCACTTTGGTGAAGCCCCATCGCTGGAGCGATTCGGGGAGAAGAGTAATCGAGGTTCCGTGCAGTGCGGTGAACACCACCCCCAAGCCGGCATTGCCTTGGCGGTTGAGGGACAGCGTCTCGAGCGCGCCCAGGTAGGCCTCGTCGGTTTCTCGGCCCAAGGGGCGCACGGCGCCGGTTCCGCCCGACCACTTCACGTCGCTCAGGGTTACCTCGCGCACCGCCGCCAGCATTTCCTTGTCTTGCGGCGGAACAATCTGGCCGCCGTCGCTCCAGTACACCTTGTAGCCATTGTATTCCTTGGGGTTGTGCGAAGCCGTGATCACGATCCCCGCCGTGCAGCCGTGCAGGCGCACGGCAAAACTCAACTCGGGCGTCGGACGCAGCGCGTCGAACAGCCAAACGTTGACGCCGTTGGCCGCCAGCACGTCGGCCGCGACTCGGGCAAACTCGGGAGACTGGTTCCGCGAATCGTAGGCGATCGCCACGGACGGCGCCGAACTTGCCTTGCATACGTAGTTGGCCAATCCTTGGGTGGCAAGGCCAACCGTGTAGCGGTTCATTCCGTTGCTTCCCAAGCGCATGAGTCCGCGCAGGCCGCCGGTGCCGAACTCCAACTCGGTGTAAAAAGCCTCGTTAAATCCCGCAGGATCGGCGTGCTGCATGTGCCGTATGGCCTGCTTGTCGGCCTCGTCGATCGGGCTGTTCAGCCACCGTTGGGCGCGCTCCACGGCGCCGGAATCCAAAATCGTATTCATACGCTACAAAGTTCGCCCACGCCGCGGGCTTGCCGCACCCGCCGCACAGGATCGATTAAAAATTGGTGATTTGCGCTCAGCAGCAATGAGAAGCTAGCAGCTAGCAACTAAAAAGAGGCCATCTGCACCGCCGCCACGGCGGCTTCCTCGCCCTTGTTGCCCAAGCGACCGCCGCAGCGGTCCAAGGACTGCTGGTAGGTGTCGTCGGTGAGCACACAAAAAATGACCGGAGTCTTACCTGTCGCATTCAGCCGGGCAATTCCGTAGGTCACGCCTTGGCATACGAACTCGAAGTGCGGGGTTTCGCCGCGGACAACCGAACCGATGGCGATCACGGCGTCGTACTCGAGGGACTCGGCGTGCACCTTGCATCCGTGGATCAACTCAAAGCTGCCGGGCACGTCAAAGCGGTCCACTCGGTCGGCGCGCAACTGCTCGAGCACCCGCACGGCGCCGTCGGCCAGGGCTTGGGTGATTTCGGGGTTCCACGAACTCACCACCAACGCAAAGCGCCGCCCTTTAGCAGTGGGAGCGGCGCTGAGGTCGAGGGGTCCGCGCTCGGCGGTAGCCATTAGTTAGCCTCCAGCTTTGCTTCGTAAAACGCGATAAGCACGTCGGCGTTCGCCCCTTGGGCGGAATTTGGAAAATCCGCCTTAATGCGCTTGGTGTACTCGAGCGCGGCGTCCAGGTCGCTGTTCAGCTCGGCGGCCAGCGCGGCTTTCGACAAAAAGAATGGCGTCAGGAACTCGTTGGCTTCATACGAAGCGGCCTTCGCATAAAATTCTTCAGCCTCCTTGGGCTGCTTGAGGTCGGCAAACGCGTCACCGATGGCGCCCGTAGCCACGATGTCCAGGAACGTTCCGTCTCCGTCAAACTCCTCGAGGTAGTCAATGGCTTGCTCTGCCTGACCTAGTCCGAGGTAGCATAGGCCGGCGTAATAGTTGGCGAGGTTGCCCGCCTTGGTGTTGGAGTACTCGTCGGCGATCTCCACAAAACCCATGAACTCGGCATTGCCGTTCAGCGCCAAATTGAGCGAGTCTTGAGCAAATACATCTTGGGCAGGGTACAGGGCCAGCTGGGCTTCTTCTTCGGCCGGCTTTGCAATGAATTCCTGGTAACCCCAGGTCAGGGCCACCAACGCAACCACGGCGCCGACGACGTAGGTGATTTGCTTTTGGTAGGTGTGAAAAAGGGTTTCTGCCTTTGAAAGCGTTTCTTCAACCGCTTCAATGGGGCGCTCAACCAAATCGATTTCTTTTTTCTGTTTTGCCATAGGGCGGCAAAGATAGCCAAAGCACGCATACCTAGGTACTTTTGCAGCATGCAAGATGTCGTGCTCGATCGCCTCAGCCTGGTGCACTTTAAAAACCACGCCCAGGGTGAATTTACCTTTTCGCCGAAACTCAATGCCCTCGTGGGGGCCAACGGTTCGGGCAAAACCTCGGTGCTCGACGCGGTCCATGTGCTGTGCATGACGCGCAGCTTCTTTCACTCGAGTGATGCCCACTGCATTCAGTTTGACGCCCCTTTTTTGGTGGTTCAAGGTGAGTTTCGCGCCGAATCCGGTTCGACGCCGGTGTATTGCGGACTCAAGCGCGGCGAAAAAAAAGTATTTAAAGCGGACGACACGGAGTATCCTCGGATCTCGGATCACCTAGGTCGCTTTCCGGTGGTCATGATCAGCCCCGGGGACCACGACCTGCTGCACGGCGGATCCGAAGCGCGGCGCGCCTTTATGGACTCGGTCATCGCCCAGTCCGACCGCAGCTACCTCGATGCCTTAAAAAACTACCAGCACGCCCTCAAGCAGCGAAACGCATTGCTGAAATACTTCGCGGCCAACCGAGTGTTTCAGGCCGATACCCTCGAGCTGTACGACGCCAAACTCGTCGAGCTCGCCCCGGTCCTCCACGCCGCTCGGGTCCGCTTTGCCGCGCAGTTCGCCCCCCTGCTACAGGACGCCTACGAGCACATCTCGGGCGGACGTGAACAGGTCGCCCTTCACTACCAAAGCGCCCTATCGGAACAAAGCATGGAATCCTTGCTGGCAGACCGGTTGCCCAAAGACCGGGTGCTCCAGTACACCTCGGCGGGTCCGCACCGCGAAGACTTGGAATTCAGCGTGCACGGCCACCCGCTGCAGCGGGTGGGCTCCCAGGGCCAGCAAAAGAGCTTCCTGATCGCCCTCAAGCTGGCGGCTTTTGCGGTGCTCCACCAAACCCTTGGGCGCAAACCCATTTTGCTACTCGACGACGTGTTCGATAAACTTGACGCCCAGCGCGTCGAAGGACTGATACGCATGGTGAACGACCAGCGATTCGGTCAAATTTTTGTCAGTGACACCCACCCGGAGCGCACTGCGGCGCTGCTCAAGGCGCTGGACCAGGAGTCCATGATTCACGACCTAACCCCCGCAGCCTCCTGATGCCCCGTCCCAACCTCGAAGGCCTCGACGGAATCCTGAGCCGCATGCTGGCTCCGCACCGGCACAAGCCCGCGTTTCAGCTGGCGCTGTGCACCAATGCATGGCGGGCCTTGCTCGGCGAAGCCGCGCACAACAAAACGCGAAAGCTCTCGTTTTCAGACGGTCGCTTGACCGCCTACCTGACTTCGGATTCGCTCCGGCACGAGCTGCGCGCCCAGCAAACGCGCCTTCTGCAAGGGCTTCAAGATGAGCTTCGTGACCAGCTCGAAATCAAAGAGTTAATCCTTAAATAAAAAATCCCGCCGGCGGCGGGATTTCCTACATCATTCGGATTTATCCGAATTCACTTTTTTCCAGTAGCTCAGAATTGCTCGCGGCCGCTGAAGAAGAACGCGCCTTCGATGGCCGCGTTTTCGTCGCTGTCGCTGCCGTGCACGGCATTGGCGGCGATCGACTGGGCGTAGAGGCGGCGGATCGTGCCTTCCTCTGCCTTAGCGGGGTCGGTCGCTCCGATCACGGTGCGGAAGTCCGCCACCGCATGGTCCTTCTCCAAAATGGCGGCAACGATGGGTCCGCTCGTCATGTACTCCACCAGCTCGCCAAAAAACGGACGCTCGCGGTGGATTCCGTAGAACTCTGAAGCCTCGGCCACGCTCAGGCGGGTCAACTTCAGGGCCACGATGCGGAATCCAGCCTTGTTAATGTGGTTGAGAATGGCTCCGATGTGGCCGTTGGCCACCGCGTCGGGCTTGATCATCGTAAACGTGCGGTTCGTAGCGCTCATGATAAGTTGAAATTGAGGTCGTAAAATCGGCCGCAAAAGTACGAAATTTACCCCATGATCCATGACGTACTGCGGACGCTCCGGCAGCGGGCCCACCAAATCCTCATCACTACGCACTGGAACCCCGACGGCGACGCGGTAGGTTCAGCGCTCGGTTGGGCTCACTACCTAAGGGCCTCAGGCCACCAAGTCCGGGTCCTTTTTCCCAATGCGCCCTCGAAGCCGCTTCAGCAGAGCCCGGGATTCCAGTCCGCTTTTGTCGTCCTGGCCGACGACCGCCCCGACGAACTGGAAGGTCTGTTTGCCCGGGCCGAACTGCACTTCGCCCTGGACTACAATACGCCTTCGCGGGCGGGTGCCGCCTTGGAACCGCTCATCGCCGCCTTCGCGGGCCGTCAGGTCCTGATCGACCACCACCAGCAACCCGACGGGCTGTTTGGGGACGCCTACAGCAGCACCGCGATGGGATCGACCTCTGAAATGATCGCCGACCTAATTACCGCCGACGAGGGCTGGGCCCAGGTGGACCCGGCCTGCGCCGAAAACTTGCTCATGGGCATCATCACCGATTCGGGGTCGTTTCGCTTCCCGTCGACGACCGCCCAAACCTTCGCCACCGCGGCCCGCTTGATTGAGGCGGGAGCCCAGCCGCATGCGATCCACGAACGGCTGTTCGACGCCAACCCCCTGAGTCGCTTGACCACCTTCGGATTCGGACTCTCCTCGGCTCGGCAGGTGGCCCGAGGCAAGGCCGTGGTGCTGCGACTGTCCCGCGAGGACCTCGAGCGCGCCCAGTACGTGTCTGGCGACAGCGAAGGCCTGGTCAACTGGGGCCTATCGGTGGAGGGCGCCGAGGTGAGCGTCCTGCTGCGCGAAGACGCGGCTGGCCTCATAAAAATGTCGTTCCGCAGCAAAGGCGACCGCGACGTGAACGAATTCGCCCGGACCCATTTTGCCGGCGGCGGACACCGCAACGCGGCGGGCGGGGCCTCGAACGAAGCCTTGGCAGACGCCGAATCCCAACTCATTCGCCTTTTGGAATCATGGCTCGGTCGCGATTAGTTTCCTGGCTGCAGCTCGGACTGCTCGTCGCGGCCGCCGGATTCGCGGGCTGCAACCGCCCCGAAGAAGAGCCCGAGGCACCGCAGCTCAGCGCCGAAGAGGTGCAAGAGCGCCTGATTCAGCAAAACCGCGCGGCCCTTGAGCAGGAGCGCACCTACCTCAAGTCGTTCATGGATTCCACCCAGTGGGCCTTTGTTCCGGCCGGTTCGGGCGCCTTCGAATGGCGCGTCGCAACGGGAACGGGGGCTCCAGTCGCCGATAAAGAGCTGGTAACGGTGGCCTTTCGCTTGACGGGCGTGCACGGCGAAGTCTACGACCAAGGCACCCAAGAGGTTCGAGTGCTGCGCGACCCCGATGCGGTGTGGGGCCTTCAGTATGCCCTCAAGCGGGCCCGCCACGGCGACAGCCTGGTGCTGCTGCTGCCTGCGCACTTGGGCCACGGTCTTGCGGGGGCCGGAGAAGTGCCGCCAATGAGTCCGCTTGTGTACTACCTTCGCGTACTATGATTAAACCATCGCTTCTTGCCGCTTCGGCGCTGCTTGCAGTGGCCTGCGGCGCAACACCTGACATTCGCGTGAATAACCAAGACATCAAGGTCGGCGACGGCCTTTACGCCCTGTTCGAGACGAGCAAAGGCGACATCCTCGTGCAGCTCGAAATGGAAAAGGCTCCGCTCACCGTGGCCAATTTCGTGGCGCTCGCTGAGGGCAACCACCCCCAGACGGTGACCAAGAAAGGGGAGCCGTTTTTCGATGGACTCATCTTTCACCGCGTCATTCCGCAGTTCATGATTCAGGGAGGCGACCCCGACGGCCGCGGAACCGGAGGCCCCGGCTACCAGTTTCCCGACGAGTTTCACCCGACGCTGCGCCACAGCGGCCCGGGCATTCTGTCGATGGCCAATAGCG
>SYCM01000091.1 GCA_005786915.1 Bacteroidota bacterium
CACGTGCGGCAGTTTTACCGGGACTACCTCGCCAACAATACCGAGCTTCACCAGCACTACGAATCGCTCAGCATGCACTGGTCCGACGATTTGGACGCAGCGCAAATGATGGCGGTGCACACCCTTCAAAACGCCCGCAAGAACCGGCCCGTGCTGGTCTCGCTGTACCGCGACAAGGGCGATGCGGACTTCGCCAAGGAACTCTACCTGCACACCCTGCGCCACCAAGCGGAATGGCAGGAGCGCATGGCGGGCAAGGCGAAGCAGTGGGATTTTGACCGAATGGCCCCGGTGGACCGCACGCTCGTCCAAATGGCCCTGAGCGAAATGCTGGCGTTTCCAGAAATTCCGCTCAAAGTCACCATCGACGAGGCCATCGAAATTTCGAAGCAGTACGGCTCGCCCAAGGCAGCCGCGTTCGTCAACGGCCTGCTCGACGCTTTGGCCACCGAACTGAAGGCGGAAGGCCGAATTCAGAAGCTCGGAAGAGGACTCATTGGTGCCTAATTTTAACGCTATGAAAACGACTCCATTTTACCTCTTGGCCGTCGTGGCCCTCGCCGCCGCGGCCTGCAGCAATCCCAGCGACCAAATCAAGCCCGAAGCCGAGCGCATGGCGCTTGAGGCGGTGCAGAGCGGCGACCTTCCGCAGTTGAGTTTCGCCGCAGAAACCCACGATTTTGGCACCATCAACGAAGGCGACGTGGTGGAAACCGAGTTCCGCTTCACCAATACCGGCAAGGCGCCTTTGATCATTTCTTCGGCTCAAGGTAGCTGCGGCTGCACCGTTCCGGAGTACCCGAACGCTCCGGTGGCACCGGGTGAAGAGGGCGTGATTCGCGTGAGCTTCAACAGCGAAGGCAAGCAAAATCTTCAAAATAAAACGGTAACGTTGACCACCAACGCCGTTCCGAGCACTAAAGTGCTGACCATCACCGCTAACGTAACCCCTAAATCCAAGAAGTAATGCACCTGTTTTTACAAGCTCAAGCCGAAGGCGGAATCGCTGGTTTCCTGCCGTTGATCGCCATTTTGGCGGTGATGTACTTTTTCTTTTTGCGCCCCCAAATGAAGCGCCAGAAAGAAGAAACCAAGTTTCGCAACGTACTGTCAAAGGGGATGCGGGTCGTGACCAGCTCGGGCATTCACGGCAAAATTTCAGACCTCGACGAGCACACGTTCGTGCTGGACAGCGAGAACAGCCGCTTGCGCTTTGAGCGTTCGGCCGTGAGTAAAGAAATGACGGCGGCGCGCTACCCTGAGTCGGCCAAAGCTGAGGAGAAAAAGTAAGGACCGTAGCAAACGGTTCATAAAAAAAGCCCTGGCGTGTGCTCGGGCTTTTTGCATTTTAGGGAGACCCTTGGGTCAAATGCGTTTGAGCTGCTCCTTGAGCATTTTGAGCTGGTCGGCCAGCAGACCTTTGTCGTCGAGCTTTTTGGCTTCGGTGAGCAGGTTTTGGGCCTCTTGCTTGCGCCGGCGCGACATGGCCATAGCGGCCAGCTGCATTTTGGCCAGCGCACGGTCTTGCTTCATTCGGAGTCCGGTATTCAGCGCTTTGCGCATGTACGACTCGGCCTGCCCCATGTTGGATTGGGCCAGCATCAGTCCGCGCAAAAAGTAGTAGTAGGCGAGCTGACCTTGGATTAGGGTTTGCTCGGGATGCTTGAGCGCGTCGAGCTGAGCGCCGGCCTTGGCGAAATTCTGCGAGCGCACGTACCAAAGGGCCCATAATATGCGCTCGTTTCGAAAGTGAAAGAGCACAGGAATTCCCGCGAGGAGGGTGAGAAAGATACCGTTGCCCCAGTTCGTTTCAATGAATTGGTGGGTGGCAAGAGCGAGGATTAAGGTCGCGATGGCCAATCGGAGGTAGCGTCGAATCATTCCGCAAAAATAGCGCGGCTTTGGTCCAGGATTTCGATGCGGTTTCTTCCGAGCGTTCCCCTTCTCGGGCCTGCGCGCCGATTTGCGCTGAACGGGGACGAGGAGTTGGTTGAGTGGGCGAACTTTCCCTTGATCCCGGGTACTTCCTCGTGCCCACTGAATCAAGGGTGCAATCAACTTTAGGAACGGTAATTTAGTCAGAATACGTCTACGCGCCCACGCTACGTTATCAACCCCCACTGTGGAAAACTTAGTGGGGTTAACGCTCGCGTAATGCGGTATTCGGGTAATTTCATCGGAATAAAACCTGTAATTATGCCCGCTGCTCCAAAGAAAATCCGAAAGATTTTTGTGCTTGATACCTCGGTAATTCTGTACGACCACAACGCCATCATGAATTTTGAGGAGCATGATGTGGCCATCCCGATTCCGGTGCTCGAGGAGTTGGACGAGTTCAAGAAGGGCTCCGATACCAAGAACTACGAGGCGCGCGAGTTCATTCGCATGCTTGACAAGAAGGCTGAGCACAAATCGTTGACCGATTGGATTGCGCTCAACGGGCCGAAGCGAGGAAAATTCCGCGTCGTCATGGACACGCCCGGACTAGGTGTAGACGCGACCGTGGTGTACGGCAGAGGCAAAAACGACCACAAGATTCTCAACGCGGCCCTCTACCTCCAGGAGCAGGAGCCCAACCGACCGGTGGTGCTGGTCACCAAAGACATCAACTTAAGGCTCAAGGCCAAAGCATTGAATGTGGCCGCCGAAGACTACCTGACGGGCAAGGTCAAGGAAACCGACACGGTATTCACCGGCCGTTCCGAACTAGAGAGCTTCCCCGAGAAGCAGCTTCAAACGCTGTACGAGCAAAAGCGGGTGCCGCTAGATTCCGCACTTAAAACGGTTCAAAAGCTCAACTTGCAACCCAACTTGTTTTACATCCTCAAGTCGGGAAAGAGCAGCGGACTCGGATTTTTCAACGCCCAAACCTCGGAGATGGAGTTGGTGGAAAAGTCAGCGTACTACGGAATCAAACCGCGCAACGCGGAGCAAACCTTTGCCCTGCATGCCATAATGAACCCGCACATCAAATTGGTAACCCTCACCGGGGTGGCGGGTACCGGCAAAACGCTGCTGGCTCTCGCAGGCTCCCTCGAGCAGCGCCGTGATTTCAAGCAAATTTACCTGGCGCGCCCGATCGTCCCGCTGAGCAACCGCGACATCGGATTTTTGCCCGGCGATGCGGAGCAGAAAATCAATCCCTACATGCAGCCGCTCTGGGACAACCTCAAGTTCATCAAAAACCAGTTTGGCGAGCGCGACCGCAACTACAAGCAAATCGACGAAATGGTGGCCAACGAGAAAATCCTCGTTACGCCCTTGGCCTACATACGCGGACGCTCGCTGAGCAACGTCATTTTCATTGTCGACGAGGCCCAAAACCTAACGCCTCACGAGGTCAAGACGATCATCACGCGTGCCGGCGAGAATTCCAAGTTCATTTTTACTGGAGACGTGCGGCAAATCGACACGCCCTACCTCGACGAGCAGTCCAACGGATTGAGCTACCTGGTCGACCGCCTCAAGGGCCAGCCCCTGTACGCCCACGTTTCGCTCGTCAAGGGCGAGCGGAGCGAGTTGGCCAACCTGGCGAACGATCTGCTGTAGGGGTCAAAAAAAGGCGAACCGAGCGGGTCCGCCTTGAGTTAGTGAACTTAGTCCTTATCGTGGACCCGCTGCCTTAATGGCGTCGCTGGTGCCCGCTTCAAACTTGGTGAAGTTTTCGCGGAAGAGCGTCGCCAAGCGATCTGCTCCGGCATCGTAGGCGGCGGGATCGGCCCACGTGGCGCGCGGGTCCAAAATCTCGGTAGGGACACCTGTGCAAGCTGCGATGCGAGCCAGGCCAAACCGTGCGTCCGTCACCGTCGGCGCGGTGTCGAGTTCGCCGCCCATGGCGGCTTGGATCAGGCGCCGCGTGTATTTGAGCGAAATCCGTTGGCCGGTGCCGTAGGCTCCACCGGTCCATCCGGTGTTAACCAGCCAGACCTGGATGTCGGTGCCCTCGAGCTTGTTCATCAGCATTTCAGCATAGGCCGAGGGGTGGAGCGGCATGAACGGCGCACCAAAACACGCCGAAAACGCGGCCTTCGGCTCGGTTACGCCTGCCTCGGTACCGGCAACTTTGGCGGTGTAGCCGCTCATGAAGTGGTAGGCAGCTTGAGCGCGCGTTAGCTTGGAAAGCGGAGGCAAGATTCCGTAGGCATCTGCCGTCAAGAAAAACACGTGCTTGGGAGCGGGTCCTTGCGACGGCAGCACGATGTGGTCAATGAAGTCAATGGGGTAGGAGACCCTTGTGTTTTCGGTAATCTTTTTGCTCGTGTAGTCGGGAACGCCTGCGGCATCCAATACCACGTTTTCGAGTAAAGCACCGGGCCGAATGGCGCGGAAGATGTCCGGCTCCTTTTCCTCGGTGAGGTCGATGACCTTGGCGTAGCATCCGCCCTCAAAATTGAATACGCGTCCGTTAGGGGTCCAACCGTGTTCGTCGTCGCCAATTAGCTGGCGGTTCGGATCGGCACTAAGCGTAGTTTTACCGGTTCCCGATAGGCCAAAGAACAGCGCGGTTGCTCCGTCTCCTCCCAAATTCGCCGAGCAGTGCATGGGCAAGGTTTGGTGCTGTGTGGGAAGCAAGAAGTTTAGGGCGCTGAAGATGCCCTTCTTCATTTCGCCGGTGTAGCCCGTTCCGCCGATCAAAATGGTCTTGTCGCTGAAGCTTAGAATAGCGAAGTTGCTCTGGCGAGTTCCGTCGCGCTGCGGATCCGCTTCAAATCCCGGAGCATGGAGGATGGTCCATTCCGGTGCAATCGTCGCTAGTTCATTGGCGGTTGGACGCAGAAACATATTGTAGCAGAACAGGTTGTGCTCCGGAAATTCATTAATTACGCGAAGGCTGATTTGCACCGAGGGATCCACGCCGGCGAAGGCGTCGCGCACGAACAGCTCCTTGCCGTTGAGGTAGTCCAAAACGCGTGACTTGAGTGCGCGGTACGCGCCGGCTTCAAACGGGATGTTCACTTTACCCCACCACACGAGGTCTTCGGTAGCCGCTTCGCGCACGATAAATCGGTCCTCCGGTGAGCGGCCGGTAAACTTCCCGGTTGGGATGTTGAGCACCCCGTTGGCGGTTAGCGTTCCGCGCCCCATGTCGAGGGCGAGCTGAGTGAGGGTTTGGGGATCAAGTTGGTAGTTGATGCGCGCACGTTCTAAGCCAGAAATACTTAGGGCTCCTGCTGACGAATTGAGGCTCATTGGGTAAAGGATTATCAAAGGGTTAACACAAAATTACGGTACCTTGCAGCCTCATTCGACCCTTGTGAAAAAGATCGCTGTCCTCGGTGCAGGCCGGTCCGCCGGCCCGCTGATTGAATACCTCGCTACCCATCCCGATTCCCGCGCGTGGAGCGTTTCGGTGTATGACCAAGATGCCGAAACATTAGCGCGAAAAACAGCATCTTTGGTCAATGTGCGCGTCGTCCCAGGCGACCTCACCCAGCCCGAGTTTTTGGAGGACATTGTAGCGAAACATGACGTCGTCGTTTCGATGCTGCCCGCCTTTATGCACCTGCCCGTAGCGGAACGCTGTCTGCGCCTGGGCAAGCACTTGATTACGGCGTCCTACATCAGTTCCGAAATGCAGTCCATGCACGAAGCTGCGCGGGCTAAGGGGCTCGTTTTTGTCAACGAATGCGGCGTGGATCCGGGAATCGACCACATGTCGACTATGGACATCCTCCACAGGCTGCGCGGCCAAGGGGCCGAAATCACTTCTTACGAGAGCTTTTGCGGCGGAATTCTCGCCCCCGAAAGCCCCACTAACCCTTGGTCCTATAAGTTTACTTGGAATCCGCGCAATGTGGTCTTGGCTGGCTCGGGAGGCGCTGTGCATTTCGTACAGGAGGGTAAATTCAAGCACATTCCTTATCACCAGGTGTTTCGCCGCACGAAGTTTCTGGACATTCCCGGCTACGGACGCTTTGAGGGCTACGCCAACCGCGATTCCTTGAAGTATCAGTCCGCCTACGGCCTCGAGAACGTGGGGACCATGTACCGCGGAACCTTGCGCCGGCCGGGCTTTTGCCGCGCATGGGATGTGTTCGTGAAGCTCGGAGCCACCGACGACAGCTACCCTCTCGAGCGCGTCGACCGCATGACCCACCGGGACTTCCTCAACACCTTTTTGGCCTACCATCCGACCGACCGTGTTGAGCTGAAGCTCATGCACTACCTTAACATCAGCCAGGATTCCGACCTAATGGAAAAGCTGGAGTGGCTCGGACTATTCACCGACGAATTGGTGGGCCTGGAACAGGGTACTCCCGCCCAAGTACTCCAGCATATTCTTATGAAAAAGTGGACCATGACCGACGCCGACGTCGACATGCTTGCCATGATTCACCGAATTGAGTACCGACTCGAGGGCAGCGATTTTCACCTTCAGTCCTCGCTTATCGCCAAAGGGAAATCCGCCGACGTAACGGCAATGTCCTACACGGTAGGTTGGCCTGTTGCTATGGCGACTCGCTTAGTTGCGCTCGATTTAATCCCCGAACGGGGGGTGGTGATGCCCAACATTCCTTCACTGTACGAGCCCATTCTTCGCGAATTGGGCGAGCGAGGAATTCGCTTCGATGAGCGCATTCAAAGGCGGTAGAGTTCCTCGGGAGCTTTAAGGTAAAGTACGCGGGCGGACTTGTCTATCCGGTCGATGAACGCATCAATCACCGGAATCAGTACGCGCTGGTCCCGGCCGTTCACGTCGATTTCGAAAAGATCCTGGCCGGGGTATTCCAGTACTTGGTGCACGAACATTTCGTCCGAAACACCCGAATTGACGACGCGGTATCCGGCGAGGTCGTGGTAGTAAAACTGGTCGTCGTCAAGTTTCGGCAACAGGTCTTCTGGAAGCCAAAGTCCACGCCCAACCATAGCCTGGGCCGAAGCCTCGTCGTCGACGTCGTCAAATCTGACAATAGACTCCTCTGTGTTCACGATGCGCTGCGTCGCCACAAAAAAGGGAAGGGCCTTGCCGCGCTCATCTACAAAGTACGCGTCAAGGCCCTGATAGGGGGAGGGATCGTCTGCGGTGATGCGAACCACCACGTCGCCCTTAAAACCGTGCTTCTTGCGCACGTAGCCGACCAGGAAGTAACCCTCCACGGTCGTATTCGATTATACGGCGTCAGCTGCGGGAGCCTCCTCAGAGGGAGTAACCTCTTCAGCAGCCTCCACGGCGGGAGCTTCTTCAGCAGCAGCCTCCAAGGCGGGAGCTTCTTCAGCAGCAGCCTCCACGGCGGGAGCTTCTTCAGCAACAGCCTCAACGGCGGGAGCTTCTTCAGCAACAGCCTCAACGGCGGGAGCTTCTTCAGCAGCCACTTCGGCAACCTCTTCAGCAGCAGGAGCCTCTTCGACTACCGCAAACTTAGCTGCAACGGCTTCAGCCTTCTTGGTGTTCGCATCGGATTCGGCTTTAAGGCGTGCGGCTTTGGCTTTGTCGGCAGAAGTTGAAAGGTTCGTGATCTTGTTGTCAATGAGTGACTGCTTGTCGTTGAGCCACTTCGTGAAGCGCTCTTCAACTTGCTCGGCGGTCAACGCGCCTTTTTTCACTCCTTCAAGCAAGTGCTTCTTCATGAGTACACCCTTGTACGAGAGGATGGCGCGGGCCGTGTTTGAAGGCTCGGCGCCGTTCATCATCCAGTCCAGCGCGCGCTCAAAATTGAGGTCGATCGTCGCGGGATTGGTGTTGGGATTGTATTGACCAAGATCTTCAATGAACTTGCCGTCGCGCTTAGAGCGGCTGTCGGCTACTACGATGGTGAAGATGGGGCGACCTTTCCGGCCGTGGCGTTGAAGGCGAATGCGTGTTGCCATAGTGAGTTAACGTTTTAAAAGGGTCCTAAACCCTGTTGTTAAGATTAGGGCTGCAAAAGTACGTAAAAAACACGAAGTGGCAAACTATTAGCTCGCAACCTGCTGCTAGCTGCCAGAAGCCCTAAGCGAGTTGCGCCAACAGGTCGTGCTTGCTGACGATGTGGTCACCGTCTGAAGTGTGCACAATGAGGGCGTTGAACGAGGCACCCATCGCATGGACTCCGTCGAGTAAGCTGGCTTGGGCGGGCAAACTGGGGAACGGAGCGCCCATCACGGTGCGCACCAGCTGCTGAATTCCGCCTTCACCCGAGGTGAGGGCCGTAATCACGTGCGACTCGGTGAGGCTTCCGACGTAGGCCGTTCCGTCGTGCACGGGAAGTTGGCTGATGCCCAATCTCTTGAACTGGACTATCGCGTTGTTGATCGGCTCTTCGGGTCCAATGGTTACAAGCGGACAGGCGGCGCGCCCTTGAACCACTTCGCCCAAGGACTTCCATTCTTCGCGCAGAAATCCGCGCTCCCGCATCCAGTCGTCGTTGTAAATTTTACCTACGTAACGGCTTCCGTGGTCGTGAAAAAGCACGACGGTGACGGCGTTGTCGGGCAGCAGGTGCTTGAGTTGCCGAAGGCCTTGGAAGGCAGAGCCGCAGGAATAGCCGAGCAGCAAGGCTTCTTGACGGGCAAGCTCGCGGGCGGCCAAGGCGCCGTCGCGGTCCGTGACCTTCTCAAAGCGGTCGATCAAACTGAAATCGACGTTTTTGGGCAGAATGTCTTCGCCAATGCCTTCTGTGATGTAGCCGTAGATCTCTTTGGGGTCGAACTCGCCCGTTTCGTGGTACTTCTTAAACACCGAACCGTAGGTGTCTACGCCCCAAATTTGGATGTTAGGGTTTTTTTCCTTGAGGTACTGCGCGACGCCCGAAATGGTTCCGCCCGTGCCGACGCCCACGACAAAGTGCGTAATGCGTCCGCCGGTTTGCTCCCAAATCTCGGGACCCGTGGTTTCGTAGTGCGCTTGGCGGTTGCTCAGGTTGTCGTATTGATTCGGAAAAAAGGAATTCGGGATTTCTGCGTTGAGCCGGCGAGCCACCGAGTAGTAGCTGTCGGGATGCTCGGGCGCCACGTTGGTCGGGCACACGTAGATTTCGGCTCCGAGGGCGCGGAGTACGTCCATTTTTTCTTTGGACTGCTTGTCGCTCATGGTGCAAATCAAGCGGTATCCCTTGACCACGGCGGCGAGGGCGAGGCCCATGCCGGTGTTGCCCGAGGTGCATTCGATGATGGTTCCGCCTGGCTTCAGTCGGCCGTCGCGCTCGGCATCTTCCACCATCTTGAGCGCCATGCGGTCTTTGGTGGAGTGCCCGGGGTTGAAGTACTCCACTTTGGCCAAAACTTCTCCCGGAATGTCGCGGGCTAAGGTGTTCAGTCGGACCATGGGCGTGCGGCCGATGGTTTCTAAAATGCTGCCGTATACCGGCGGAATCTCTCGGTTCATCATGGGGTGCGAAGGTAGGGGGTGGGCCGAAGGATGCCCCGCTGTTCCGACGACAATTCGTGTTCGCGCTTCAAGAGGTCGTCCAAGCTGATGGACTTAAGGGCGCGCACGGTTTCGTTGCGGACTTGGACCAAAGCGTCTTGAAGGGCGCAGGCCTGGGGCGTCGGGCATTCGGTGCAGGGTTCGTAGTAGCGGTGGGAAGCGCAGGGGAGTAGGGCGATTGGGCCTTCGACCACCCGCAAAATGTCGGCCAGCGAAACTTCAGCTGCGGGGAGGGCGAGCTGGTAGCCTCCGTTTCGACCCGGTTCAGCATGGAGCAGGCCGGCTTCGCGCAGGGCCCCCAAGATGTGCTCCAAAAAACGGCGCGGAGTCGCGCAGGCTTCGGCGAGGCGCGCGGTGGAAAAGCGTTCGTCGGGGTTCCGCGCTAAGTGCTGCAGCGCGTGCAGGGCATACACGCTTTTGCGGTTCAGCATGCGTAAATGCGGTTCAAGATCATGGCCAGGCGAATTCCAGCCTGGACCAATCGCTCCTCGAGGCGCGGGTAGTTTTGGTATCCGTACTCGTAGCTCAAGTTTTCGACGCCCGCCGCGGGGTAGATGCCGGCCATGCGAAGCACTTTGGATTCGTTGGCCCAATCGAGGTAGGTGCCGCTTTGGTACTGCTTGACACGGTCCTGCGGGGTTGTGCGCAGCAGGTGCTGGCTGTATTCGGTGTACGAAAGCTGCTGTCCGTCGATCAGGTCGCTGTCCCAAATGCGGTGCAGGTTGGTGCTTTTGCCGAAGTACTTGAGCTTCACATCGTTTCCGCCTTTGTCGTCGCCGCGCCCTACGTGCAGGGGCTGGTGCAGGTCGCCCAAGAGGTGGATGAGCATTTTCAACGCCACCGCCTCGCCGCCGTGCTTGAATTTCTTGGTTTCGAGTTCGCGGGTGATTTCATCGAGCTTCATTAAAATGTCACCTTGACTGGGCGTGCCGGCCTCGGCGTAGGTTTGGTGGTCGCCGACGGTGCAGTAGTGCCATGGGTCCCAGTGGTCGTAGGTTTTGTCGGACTTGATTTCATCCATCCAGGTGGAGCACATGGCGAGGCTTTCGCCTTGTAGAATGGCCAAAACCTTCTTTTCGACGCAGGGCTTGAGGTGGGCCGTGGCAATTTCACCAACGACGCGGTGTCCGATTTGCCCCCAGCTCAAGGCCGAAAGGGTAGTGCCCAGAGTGAAAACCGCGAGGATCGATATTTTTTGATGCATAATCAAAGGTAGCACTCCGGCGGCGCAAGCCCTACCTTCGTACCTCATGGAAGCACCCGATTTTTTTGTTCACCCGACGGCGGTGGTCGACGAAGGAGCGCGCATTGGAGCCGGCTCTAAAATCTGGCATTTTTCGCACGTCATGTCGGGTGCGGAACTGGGACCGCAGTGCAACCTAGGTCAAAACGTCGTGGTTTCTCCCGGGGTGCGCCTCGGGCGAAACGTGAAGGTGCAAAACAACGTCAGCATCTACACGGGCGTGACCTGCGACGACGACGTTTTTTTAGGGCCGAGCTGTGTGTTTACCAACGTGATTAACCCGCGTTCCGCCGTCAACCGTCGCGACCAGTATGCCACTACGCATGTGGGACGCGGAGCCAGCATTGGCGCGAACGCCACGATAGTTTGCGGCCACGACATTGGCGAATTTGCCTTCATCGGCGCAGGCGCCGTCGTCACCAAAGACGTGCCGGCCTATGCGTTAGTCGTCGGCAACCCTTCACGGCAGGTTGGCTGGATGAGCGAATTCGGCCACCGGCTCGAGTTTGATGCCCATGGAACGGCCACCTGTCCCGAGTCAGGAGCAGCGTACGAGCTCCGAAACGGATCCGTATTTAAACGATAACACCCCCCCAACTGACCCACGATGAATTACCCCGTATCAGCCCAGCACTCTGAAGAACTCGAACTCATTCGCGCCTCGGCCGCTGAATTTGCGGCGCAGCGAATCGCTCCGCACGTTATGGAATGGGATGAGGCGCAGTACTTCCCCAAAGAATTGTTTCACGAGATGGGGCAACTCGGATTTTTGGGCGTCCTGGTCAGCCCGGAATACGGCGGGGCCGGAATGGGTTATGCCGAGTACATCACGATTGTGGACGAAATCGCTCAAGTCTGCGGCAGTATTGGCCTCAGTGTGGCCGCGCACAATTCGTTGTGCACGCAGCACATTAATCAATTCGGAACCGACGCTCAAAAGCGCCGCTGGCTGCCCAAGTTGGCCACGGGCGAGTGGATCGGGGCCTGGGGCCTCACCGAAACCGGTACCGGAAGCGATGCGGGAGGCATGAACACGACCGCCGTGCGCCGCGACGGGGGCTGGGTGCTCAACGGCAGTAAGAACTTCATCACCCATGCCATCAGCGGCGATGTAGCGGTGGTCATCGCCCGCACCGGCGAAAAGGGCGACAGCCACGGCATGACCGCCTTTGTGGTCGAGAAGGGGACGCCCGGCTTTCAGGGCGGACGCAAAGAAAACAAGCTAGGCATGCGCGCCAGCGAAACCGCGGGATTGTTTTTTGACAGCTGCTTTGTGCCTGACGACCAGGTGCTTGGGCAGGTTGGAGAAGGATTTATTCAATCGATGAAAATCCTCGACGGGGGTCGAATTTCGATTGCGGCTCTGAGCCTCGGCATCGCCAAGGGTGCGCACCGCGCGGCCGTGCGCTACAGCCGGGAGCGCGAGCAGTTCGGGCAACCCATTGGCGACTTTCAAGGGATTGCCTTCAAACTGGCCGAAATGAACACCAAAATCTATGCTTCCGAGCTGATGACGCGCCACGCGGGCTCGCTCAAGGATCAGGGATTGAAGGTAACTAAAGAGTCTGCCATGGCAAAGCTTTTTGCGAGCGAAACGGCCGTAGAAGTGGCGACCGACGGCGTGCAGGTGCACGGTGGCTATGGTTACACCAAGGACTACCCCGCAGAGAAGTTCTTTCGAGACTCCAAGCTGTGCACGATTGGAGAGGGCACCTCGGAGATTCAAAAGCTGGTAATTTCGCGAGACTACAAGAAGGTCTAAAGCACACGCTCACCAGAACAAGTCGTTGGCGCGACCTCGAGGTGCGGCTTGCAAAGTGCTTGGAACGGAACCCTAAATTGTGGTTTCTTTGTATCTTATGATGCGAACGATACGTTTCTTGCTCGCCGCTGCCCTCCTCATTGGAGCGGTTCAGCGCGCCGACGCAACCCACGCCTACGGCGGTGAGATCACTTGGAAGTGTTTTACCACGGGTCCCAACGCGGGTAAGTTTAAGTTTTACATGATTCTGTATCGGGACTGCGGTAGCGGCAACGCTACCCTGCCCGGCGGTACCGTTCCGCTCAACTCCAATTCGCCCGCAGGAACAATCACGTTAACCCAAGTGGGAACCAATACCGACGTTTCGCCTACGTGCTACGTGACGCCGTCGCCCATTCGGTGCAACGTTTCGGCGAGTGGTGAAGGTGCGCTCGAAGAAGCGCGCTACGAGTCGGCCTTCATCAACCTCAACGGCACGCCTCCCGCGGCCGGCTGGACCTTCAGCTACTCGCTGTGCTGCCGCCCCAATACCTTGACAAACCTGCAAAATCCCGGTTCGCAAAACCTATTCTTGCGCGCCGTGATGTATCCGTACAGCGTGAACGGCAACCAGCAAAACGCCAACCCCTGCTACGACTCGTCTCCGCGCTTTTTGGAGCCGCCCAAGTCGGTTATTTGTACGGGATATGAATACACCTACGCGCAGTTTGCTTTTGACGACGACCTCGATTCGATTTACTACGATTGGGCGCCCTCACTGACCACGTCAGGGACGCCCATTCTTTACACAACCCCTTACTCGGCTACGAGTCCACTGCCGAACGGCGGTACGCCAGCGCAGCTTAATAACATCACGGGCAACATTACCCTAAACCCTTCGGCGGGCGGATCGTTTGCTACGTCAGTAAAGGTTTCAGCCTACCGCTGCGGACAGCTCATTGCCGAAGTATTCCGCGACATTCCGATGGCAATAAAGAGCAACTGTCCGAGTTTACCAACCGGTTCGCCCAACACGCCACCTACCCTCGCCGTAACCAACATTCCGGGATTCCCGCAAATCACCCCAGTGGTGCTTAACGGCGACACCGTGTACTACGAGGCCACCGTCTTTGCGGGACAAATCGTGCGCTTCAACCTGGTCTCGCAGGATCCGCAGCTTTTGCCCAACTTTTTACCTCAAACGATCGGGTTTAGTCCGAGTGGGGGGCAGTTTGGAACGCCGCTATCCAACGCGAATACAGGCTGCCTTAATCCGCCCTGCGCCACGGTAGTTCCGGTTTCGCCGCAGACTACGCTCACTAATCCGCTGAACAACGAAATTTTGTTCAACTGGCAGACCTCGTGCAACCACATTGCCTACCAAGGTACTCAGTGCGGTTCCCCGACGAACTCCTACACCTTTGCGATGCGCATGCAGGACAACTTCTGTCCCATACCCGCGGTTTCGGTGAAGTCGGTCGTGGTCAACGTCGTTTCGACCATTCCGGTGCCGCCGGACATGTCCAATGCCTGCGCGACGGTCAACCCCAACGGCACCGTGGGCATCAACTGGGGTTATCCCGCCGATACAGGGATGAACTTCGACGCCTACATCATATACCATTCGACGAGCCCGACGACGCCGTTTACCGCCATTGACACGGTAAAAAACTACAGCTCGCTGTCCTACACCGACCTGACACCGGGGCCTGGAGCAAACTACTACTACGTCCGCTCTAAGGGCGGCTGCAGCTACCTTTCGGTGCCGAGTGATACGCTGCAGACGATGGGACTTACGCTCAACTCGCTTCCTCCGACCAACTCCTATGTTGCTGACTTGAGCTGGAATACCACCCGTACGAGCTACAGTCAACCATTTGAAATCTGGCGCCGCAGCTTACCGTCGGGTGCGTGGCAGAAGATTGACACGACGAGCAACCTCAACTTCCGCGACACGGTAAACGTATGCGGTCAAAACCTCGAGTACCAAATCCGCACCGCTACCGGCTGCGTGAGCACCAGCAAATCGGGTTTCTACTCGGACCAGGTGAATGCCGACGTCATCGTGATCGACAGCGTTTCGGTCGTGAATGGTCAAGTCGTGATTTCATGGACTCCCGGCACGAGCAACGACATCGTAGACTACTACCTACTGAAACTGGGCGCGGGTGGCGTGTGGAGCCCGATTGACACCATCAAACCGGGCACGGCGTTGCCGTACCTCATTCCGGGGTCGATTGAAAGTGTGAAGGACCATTATAAGGTGATTTCGGCGGACTCGTGCGGAAACATGAGTTCCGACCTGCTCGTCCGCGCCGCAAACAATATGGTACTCAGCGAGAACATGGACCCTTGCGAAGGAATCATGCGCTTGCGTTGGAACACCTACAAGGGATGGGGTGTCGGCGGCGTCAAGCAGTACGAGATTTGGATGGAAGAGACGCCGAACGGAGGCGCAACCACCGTGACCTTAGTGGGCATTAAGTCCGGTAACGATTCGACCTTCAGCATGCGCAACCTGAGCAGCGGCACGACCTACTGCTGGTACGTGCGCGCCATTGACACGGCCACGGTGAAGACTGCCTCGTCGAACAAGGTGTGCATTACGTCATTGGCAGTTCAACGCTCGCGCTTGCTCTACCTGGCCAAGACGAGCGTGCGCGACGACAACGGCGTAGAGCTGGTGTGCTTCATCGACAAAGACGCCGACATCGTTCACTTTGACGTGCAGCGAGCCGACGAATTGGGTGCGCCCTTCAAGTCCCTCGGTTTGCTGCCCAAACCGATCACCGGTCCGTGGGAGTACCGCTTCAAGGACTTTACCGCCAATCCGAACGACCACCGCTATGTCTACCGTTTTGTGGCTACCGACAGCTGCGGAAACATCGACACGGCCTCCAACATCGGCCGCACCATGGTGCTCGAAGTTGACGAGCAAGACAACCTGACCAACTTCCTCAAGTGGAACCCGTACCGCGACTACATGGGTGGAGTGGACCGCTACGAGGTGTACCGCGCGGTGCAGCCCGCCGGCGGCTACCAACTTGTCGGTTCGACTCAGGACACGTTCTTCTTGGACAATACCCGTCCGCTCGGCGACTACAGCGGACTGCTGGCCTACCGCGTGGTGGCGGTTGAGGGTCCGAATCCGCTCGTGTTCCGTGATGCCGACGGGTCGGTGTTCCGCTCCACCTCGACTACCGCGATGGCTGAGTTCAAGCCGCGGGTGTTCATTCCAAACAGCTTCAATCCGAAATCGGACGTGGCGGCTAACCGCGTGTGGAAGCCCGCCCAAGTGTATGTTACCCCGAACAGCTATAATCTCGAGATTTACGACCGCTGGGGACAGCGTGTCTTCGAGACTAAGGATGAAACCAAAGGATGGGACGGCAAGCTGAACGGCTCCTACGCACCTACGGGTGTCTACACCTACCAGTTGCGCTACCGTAGCATTGAGGGTGAGCTTGTGGAACGCCGAGGCACGCTGAATTTGCTCTACTAAGTAAATAGGTTCATAAATTATTGCGGAATCCGCCCCGGCCTCGGGGAGGATTTCGTATTTTTGCATGCAACTTAATCTAAAGTTGCTATGGCTGACTTCGGCTCCAAAATTCTCGGTGAGTACCTCACCTACGACGACGTCCTTCTCGTTCCCGCTTTTTCTGAAGTGCTTCCGCGCGACGTGCGCTTGGTATCTCGGTTCAGCCGCAACATTGAGTTAAAGGTTCCTATTGTTTCTTCAGCAATGGACACGGTCACCGAAGCAGGGATGGCGATCGCTATGGCCCAGGAAGGAGGAATCGGGGTACTCCATAAGAATTTGACGGCCGAACGCCAAGCCATGGAGGTGCGCAAAGTGAAGCGCGCCGAATCAGGAATGATTCTCGATCCGGTTACGCTTACCGCCGACGCCACGATTGGCGAGGCCAAGAAACTGATGGCGGAATACCGAATTGGCGGAATTCCGGTGGTAGACGCGGCCAAGAAGCTGATTGGAATCATTACCAACCGCGACCTGCGCTTTGAGCACGACGACAGCCGCCACGTCGGCGAGGTAATGACCGCCGAAGGGCTGGTCACCGCCGCTGAAAACACCACCATGGAGCAGGCCGAAGTCATTTTGCAGCGCAACAAGATCGAGAAGCTTCCGGTGGTCAAAGTCGACGGTACGCTGTTGGGATTGATTACGTACCGCGACATCAGCAAAAAGCGCACGAAGCCCTTCAGCAACATTGACGCCTTTGGCCGGCTGCGCGTGGCGGCCGCCGTAGGCGTGACCGGCGACGTGCTCGACCGCGTGGCCGAGCTAGTCAACGCCAACGTCGACGCCATCGTGGTGGACACGGCCCATGGCCACACGCGCGGCGTGGTAGACGTGCTTCAAAAAATCAAAAAAGCTTTTCCGCACCTCGACGTGGTCGTGGGCAACATCGCCACAGCGGAGGCCGCCAAGTACCTTGTGGCGGCGGGCGCTGACGCCGTTAAAGTCGGCATTGGTCCCGGCTCCATCTGCACCACGCGGGTGGTGGCGGGCGTGGGAGTTCCGCAGCTGAGCGCGGTCATGGCGGTGGCACAGGCCATCAAAGGATCGGGCGTCCCCGTAATCGCAGACGGTGGAATTCGATACACCGGAGATATCGTCAAGGCCATCGCCGCGGGCGCCGACAGCGTCATGCTCGGTTCGATGTTCGCCGGTACGGAGGAAGCTCCAGGCGATACCATCATTTTGGACGGACGTCGATACAAGAGCTACCGCGGCATGGGCTCACTCGAGGCCATGGAGGCAGGCTCGAAGGACCGCTACTTTCAAGACGTTGAGGATGACGTCAAAAAGTTGGTCCCAGAGGGCATTGTGGGCAGGGTTCCCTATAAAGGCCACGTCAACGAAGTTATGTATCAGTTCGTGGGCGGATTGCGCGCCGGCATGGGCTACTGCGGCGCCGCGACTATCGCCAACCTTCAGGAGAACGCCAAGTTTGTGCGCATCACCGCGGCTGGGGTGGCCGAAAGCCACCCGCACGACGTGACCATTACCAAGGAGTCCCCCAACTACAGCCGCTAAGGCTGCTGGCTCTGCCGCTGCTCAAATTCTTGGTAGCAAGCCACAAGGCTCACCAAGAGCTCGTAGTCGGTGGCGGTGCGGATCGCATTTTGGTTGTAGCGGCAAAAGAGCAGCACTTCCTCCATTTTTTCTTCAGTGAGTCCGGTGAGTTCAAATAGCGCCACCCGGTTGCGGCTCTCGCTGAGCTGGTTGCGGTACTGATCTGATTCGACGAGCGCGGCCAGTTCTCGCAGCTGCCGGGGGCGATTGCCAAATTGGTCGTACAGGAAGTCAATCGGATTGGCGAGCGTGGGCGGCGCCGGTTTGGGCACGACGATCGCACTGCCACTGGGGCGAGCGGGTTCTTTGAGCTCAATTTCGCGCGGAAGGTTACTGGTCAATTTGTAGGCGGTCACCGGAACTTCCTGAAGCAAAAAATTGCGCGGGGGCAGGGTCACGCGGACCGAGTCGGCCTGTCGCGCAACCAAGTACCGGTAGCCGTAACCCGGTCGGCTGAAGACCAAAGTGTCGTTAAGCCGTGCCTCGACGCGGAACCGTCCGCTGGCGTCGGTAGCCACTCGCTCTTCTGAGCGGGCGTTGACGATCATGACGTCGGGCACTCGTTCGGAGGTCCGCTCTTCGGTCACGTAGCCCTGAAAGACCACGCGCTGCTGCGCTCGGCCCCAGGGTAGCCAAGCCGCCAGTGCCAGGATGAATAGAAAATTCCGCATGGCCCGCTAAAGTACATTAATTATGCCGCGGCAGCCCGCAGATAATCCCGATATTTGGGGTTCAATCCGCATTAACCATGGCAGACGACAAGAAAGTTATTTTCTCGATGTCGGGGGTAAGTAAAATCCTCCCGAACAACAATAAAGCGATCCTCAAAGACATTTACCTCGGATTTTTTTACGGGGCCAAAATCGGCATTATCGGTCTGAACGGTTCGGGAAAGTCCACCTTGCTCAAGATCATTGCAGGCATCGACAAAAGCTACCAAGGCGACGTGGTGTATTCGCCCGGCTACAGCATAGGCTTCCTCGAGCAGGAGCCCCAACTCGATGAGTCTAAGACCGTGATTGATATTGTGAAAGAGGGCATGGCTGAAACCGTAGCGGTGCTTGAAGAGTATAACTCAATCAACGATCAGTTTGGGCTTCCGGAGGTGTACGAAAACCCCGACGCCATGGACAAGCTGATGGCCCGTCAGGCCGAACTTCAGGACAAAATTGATGCAACCAACGCGTGGGAGCTGGACCAGGTGCTTGCCCGAGCAATGGACGCCCTGCAGGTGCCCGACGGCGAAACGCCCATTTCGGTGCTTTCGGGCGGTGAGCGCCGTCGCGTGGCCCTTTGCCGCTTGCTGCTTCAGAATCCCGACATTCTGCTGCTCGACG
>SYCM01000092.1 GCA_005786915.1 Bacteroidota bacterium
AAGGGCCTGCTCGTGGGCGGAAAACCGCTGCCGCTCTTCGTGCTGGCGACGGACGTGGTGCGCAACGTGGTCTACGTCGGCCAGGGTGAGGACCACCCGGGTCTGTACCGCTCGGTGCTCTGGATTGCGGCCCAAGACGTCCACTGGATTCAGCCCTGGCGGGCGCTCCAGCCGGGCGAGCAGGCCGACTACCTCGTGAGGATACGCTACCGCCAGACTTTGGTTCCCGCCCAACTTAAGGCCGACGAGGGCGGACTTTGGATTACCTTCAGTCGTCCGATGAAGGCCGTGGCGCCGGGTCAGTTTGCGGCTTGGTATTCCGTCGACGATCTGATTGGCTCAGGAGTTATAACAAACTAATTATGAAAAAATTATTATTACTTTCTTTAAGTATAAGTTCATGGTTGTGCTGGTCCCAAGAATTGCCGAGGGCGCACTGGGTATTTCTTCGTGAGTCCGCAATAGACTTCACCCAACCCATGCTGGGCGACGACGCGTTGGCCCGCCGAGCAGCCCAGGGAATTGCCCTGCGGAACACCGACTTTTCCCTGCAGCCCGAGGCCGTAGCCGCGGTAGCGCGCGTGGTGCCGCCCGTGGGACGGAGCCGCTGGCTTCGCGCCCTTGTCGTCAAAGCCGACGCGCAGCAGCTCGCGGAACTCCGCGCGCTGCCATGGGTTCGTGCTACCCAACCCGTGGGGATAATGAAGCGAAGCCTCACCGAGGTGGAGCCCGGATTCGCGGGGCCGACTCCCGAAGCCGCGAACCGGACTGTTGGGTCCCATTCCGCTTCGTGTTCTGAAGAAGACGGGGTCCAGGGATACCAGTATGGGGCCTCGTCCCAGCAAGTCAACCAGATTCAGGTGAACGCCCTGCACGACGCGGGTTATGACGGAGCCGGCGTTAAGGTGGCCCTCATGGATGGAGGTTTTTCAGGTGCCGACACGTACACCGCTTTTCAGGGGGCCTGGCAGCAGGGCCGCGTGCTCGGAACTTGGGACTACATCGACGGCGACACCAACGTCTTTCACCTCGGGAGCCACGGCATGAGCGTGTGGAGCACCATTTGCGCGGACCTCGACGCCATCTTCGTGGGAACGGCCCCCAAGGCCTCGTTTTACCTGTTTAAAACCGAAAATCAACTCACCGAGACGATCGCTGAAGAATACAACTGGGTAATGGCCGCAGAGCGGGCCGATTCCCTCGGAGTTGACGTGATCAATACCTCGTTGGGCTACACCACGTTTGACAACGGGGTAGGGGACCACAGCTACGCCGACATGGACGGACGGTCCACGCCCATTTCGCTCGCTGCCGTCGCCGCGGCGCGCACCGGAATGATTCTGTGCGTTTCAGCAGGTAACGAGGGGTCGTCGTCGTGGAAGTACATCTCGGCACCCGCCGACGCCGATTCTATTTTGGCGGTGGGTGCCGTCGACGAATTTGGGGTGCGGGCCAGCTTCAGCAGCCAGGGACCTTCGGCCGACGGCCGGATCAAGCCCGACGTCGCCGCGCGCGGACTGGGCGCCACGGTGGTCAATTCGTCGGGTAACGTGGCCACCTCGTCGGGCACGAGTTTTTCGTCGCCCATCATGGCCGGCGCCATGGCCAGCTTGGTGCAAGCGGCTAAAACACTTCCCAACGGATACACGGCCAACGACTTAATTCACCGCGTGCGCATGTCGGCGCACCGATCGTTTGCGCCCGATTCCTTCTTGGGCTACGGAATCCCCAATTTTGCCACGGTGCTCAACGGACTCGGTATCGCTCAGCCCGACGCCCTGCGCGACTGGACCCTGCATTCGCTCAATCAAGGCGGCTGGGTGCTTCGCCGTTCCGACGCCCGCTCCGCGGACGCCCTCGAGGTCATTGCGGTCGACGGCCGCCTCCTGGACCTCCTCGAGGTGCCTGCGGGCCAAAACGAAGTCCGCCTGGACGCCCGCTCCTTTTGGTTTACGGTGCGCAGCCGCACCCAGGTCGTCACAGTTCCCGCTAACTAACGCGCTCGGCGCATGAATACCCGCTTAACCCAACTTCTCGGGATTGAGCACCCCATCATCCAGGGTGGAATGATTTGGTGTTCCGGCTGGGAACTGGCGGCGGCCGTCTCCAACGCGGGCGGACTCGGGACCTTGGGCTCAGGAAGTATGTACCCCGACGAGCTGCGCGCGCAGCTTGCGTCTTTGCGCGCGGCCACGGACCGGCCGTTTGCCGTGAATATTCCGATGCTGTACCCCAACATCTCGGAGCATTTGCAGTCCTGCATTGATTTTGACGTTCCGGTGGTCATCACGTCGGCGGGCAACCCCAAGCTGCACACCGCCTGGCTCAAGGAGCGGGGCCGCACAGTGCTGCACGTCGTGGCCTCCAGCGCTTTTGCCGTCAAAGCGGAGGCTGCCGGAGTCGACGCGGTCATTGCCGAAGGTTTCGAGGCGGGCGGCCACAACGGCCGCGACGAAACCACCACAATGGTCCTCGTGCCCGCCGTGGTCGACGCCGTCTCCATTCCGGTTGTCGCGGCCGGAGGTATTTCAGACGGCCGCAGCATGGCGGCCGCCCTAATGCTGGGCGCCGAGGGCGTTCAAATGGGCTCTCGGTTTGTGGCTACCCCCGAGGCCTCGGCCCACGAGGCCTTCAAGCGCGAGGTGCTCCAGGCCGGCGAAGGCGACACGCAGCTCACCCTGAAGGAACTGGCTCCGGTTCGCTTGCTAAAAAACCCCTTTTATGCGGAGGTCGCCGCAGCCTACGCGCGCGGCGCCCAGCCTGAAGAGCTCTCGGCCCTGTTGGGGCGCGGTCGGGCTAAAAAGGGCATGCGGGAGGGCGACCTCGTCGAAGGCGAGCTAGAAATCGGCCAAGTGTCCGCTCGCATTAGCGAACTCAAGCCGGCCGCAGACGTGGTCCGCGAAACGGTAGCGGACTGCGAAGCGCTGCTGCGGCGGGGCCGGTAGCCAACTCAGTCACGCGCTTTACGCTTGACGAACTTGGTCAATGCCACAATTTCTCGTCCTTCAACCCGGTCCTCAAGGTTGTCTGAATTGCTAGGGCCTATTCAGCCAGGGGTACAACCGCGCCGCAAGGCTCGCAGCGTCCTTAGCTGCGGGCAGCTAATTCAGTATTCATGGGGATTAGGGTAGAGTAAAACGTGGGGCGGACGCTTTAGGCAATTCGCGCGTCGTAGGTTCCACCCATGCTCGGCGCGTCGCCCATAAGGCGGGCCATGCATGCTTTTTTCACCATGTTGAACACGGCCATATGGACGTCTTCGGCGACTTCCATGTCCATGGCGTCGGAGTGGATGCTGAGGTCGGCCAATTCGCGGAGTTTTCCGCCCTTAAAGCCCGTCATGCCGACCAACGTGGCGCCGTGGGCCTTGGCGTATTCGCCGGCCTTGAGGACGTTGCGGGAGTTTCCGCTGCCGCTAATGCCGATTACGAGATCGCCCGGCTTGAGGTAGTTCTTCAGGGGTTCAACAAAAATGTCGTCCCAGCCAATGTCGTTGGCAACGGCCATCATGCTGGGTAGGTTGTCGTTCAGGCAAATCATCTTGAAGCGTTGATCGAGCCCGTAGGACGCGCCTTTGAGGAAGTCTCCGGCCGCGTGGCTTGCGCTGGCTCCTGATCCGCCGTTGCCCATGGTGAAGATTTGGGCACCTCGAGCGTGGGCGTCGACAAAGAGTTCAACCAGGCGCTCTACGGCAGCCATGTCAAGCGCATTCAACGTGTGCGTGAGAAGTTGGCGGTATTCGGTCGGATTCATAGCAAAAACGGGTTTACCTAGGTAAGTTCGGGGCTTCGTCGGAATAAATAATGCGCGACCCCTCAAAATCCCATTGGAACGGGAAGGGGCGAAGGTCGCTGAGGGCGGCATCTAGCCGCGCGTGGTCTTCAGGGCGAGCGACAAAGAGCATGAATCCGCCTCCACCGGCCCCCAAGAGCTTGCCGCCCAGGGCGCCCGCGCGAAGTCCGCGCTGGTAGGCGTCGGCAATACTGAGGTCGCTGATTCCGCGGGCAAGGCTCTGCTTGAGCAGCCAGTTTTCGTGCATCAGTCGGCCGCATTCGCTCCAATCGCTTTGGCCCAAGGCGACGGCCAAGGGGTCCACGAGCGCCACCATGTCGCGAAGCACCTCTTGCTTGCTTCGGTGGGCACTTTCGCGGCTTTGTTCCGCCAAAATCGCGGAGGCCGAGCGCTGGCTACCCAGGTAGTAGAGCCTAAGGTGGCGCAGCCAGCCCTCGGGATCAGGCAGAGCCACCGGCTCGACGCCAACGGACTCGTCTTCGTGGAATCGGTAAATGCGAAATCCGCCAAAGGCCGCGGCATACTGGTCCTGCTTGCCGATGGGTTCGCCCAAGTCGCCAAGCTCTACCGCACAGGCCTGCTCGGCCAGCCAGGACTTCGTGGCCTCGTCGGCGCGCCCGATGCGGGCCATGAGGTTGTGCAGGGTTCCGACGGTAAACGAAGACGAAGAGCCCATGCCGGTTCCCGCTGGTACGTCGGCGATCGAGCTGATTTCGAGCCCAGTACCCAACTTGAGTCGGGAAAGAATGGCGCGGAGCAGGGGGTGCTTGAGGTCTGCGACGCTCGATACCGTTTCGGTGCTTGAGTACTTGGTGCGTATTTGGCCGGCTTCAAAGTAGTCGTGGCTGCTGACGTACAGGTACTTGGCAATGGTGCTCGAGAGGACCGCACCGCCGTGCTCGCGGTAGTAGGCGGGCAGGTCGGAACCTCCGCCGACGTAGGAAATGCGAAAGGGCGTGCGGCTGATGATCATTGGGGCGAAGTTCGGGACTTTTCGCGTTCCAAGATCCACTGCACGGCGGCACCTAGGTCGTCGACCTGCACGCTGGGCTGTACGGCGCTTGACTTGAGGCCGTGGCCGGTGCGCACGCGAACCGTTGCGAGCAGTCCTGCGGCTTGACCCGCCTCAAGGTCACGGGGCGAATCGCCGACTAGGTAGCTGGCGCTCAAGTCGATGTTGAAGCGTTCGGCGGCCTCCAGGAGCATGCCGGGTTTGGGCTTGCGGCAGCTGCATTCGATTTTGTAGGCGGGGTTTTCTTCGGGAAATCCGCCATGCGGGTGGTGCGGGCAGTAGTAAATCGCGTCGACCAAGGCACCGGCCTCTTCGGCCAGCAGGCGCTCCATTCGGGCGTGGATGCGGTCGACCCCTGCTTCGTCGGTCAGGTTGCGCGCCACTACGCTCTGGTTGGTCACCACCACGACGACGAAGGGGCTCTGGTTTAGCTCGTGAATGGCCGCGGCCGCTCCCGGGATGAGGATTAGCTCGTCAGGGTGCTTGATCAGGTCCGAATCGACGTTGATGACGCCGTCGCGGTCCAGGAACACGGCCCGTTGGCGCTTACTTAAGTTGCGCGCAGCCACTTTGCCGCTGCGCAGGGCGGCTTCCACCTGGGTTCGTCGCTCGGGCTTACCCATGTCTTTGATGTACTCGGGAGTGGAGTAGGCGAAGAGGCGGTGTACTGCGGCCCATGCCGGAAAAAGGTCGCGGCCAAAGTCGCTGGCGGTGCCGCGCGGAATCTCCGCCAGAAGCCCCGGTTCAATTAGGTAGAGCGCGGCATTGACGGAATTTCGCACTTCTCGGTCCGCCGGATGCGGCTTGCCGTAGACCGCGCGGACCCGTCCTTGGGGGTCGGCGTCGACGAGGTCGCTGTCGTAGGGGTGGTCGTTGGGGTGTACGAGCAAGGTGGCGTCGGCCCCGTGGCGTCGGTGAAAGTCCTCCATTCGGCCGAGGTCGACGTCGCTCAACGTGTCGGCATAGAACACCCAGAAGGGCGCGGAGCTCAGTTCGTCGCGCAGTTCAGCCAAGGCGCCGGCGGTGCCGAGGGGTTCGGATTCTTCGTAGTAGCTGAGGTGCACGCCCCAAGCCGAGCCGTCGCCAAAGTGCGTACGAAGCTGTTCGCCCCGATAGCCAAGCGTAAAAATGAATCGCCGAACACCCTGAGCCGCATACGTGCGCACGAGGTGTTCGGCGATCGGAATGCCGTCCACCGGAACCATGGGCTTAGCCAGGTCGGGGTAGGCCGACGCGAGCCGGGTTCCCTTGCCGCCCGCCAACACGACTGCGGTGGAAACTCCGGTCATGGGAATTAGAGCTGGGCTTCGATTTTGGCCGCGAGCACGTTCTTGGGGGCTACGCCCACTTGCTTGTCGACGACTTGTCCGCCCTTGAACACCATCAACGTAGGGATGTTGCGGATTCCAAACTGAGTGGCGAGGTCGCCCTCGGTATCCACGTTCACTTTACCGACCACCGCGCGACCTTCAAAATCGTCGGCGAGTTCTGAAACAATGGGGCCAACCACGCGGCAGGGGCCGCACCATTCTGCCCAAAAGTCAACGAGCACGGGCTTATCTGAGTTCAGTACGAGATCTTGGAAGTTGGTGGTGGTCAATTCGAGTGCCATGGTACAGTTATTTAGTGGGGCAAAGATACGAATTTAAGCGCCCCTGTTGGGGGTGCGTGCGTCCAAAAACCGCGCCGCTAATGCAACTTATTCGCCTTTTGCTGCATCTTTGAGTTATGAAAAAAATGGTACTGATGGCGGTAAGTCTTTTGGTGTTTGATGGTTGTGAAAAACCGGTGGATCCCGACTGCAAGGGAGAACGCAACGCCGCGTGCATCTGTCCCGCGGTGTACGACCCTGTCTGCGGCTGCGACGGCGAAACCTACGGAAACAGTTGCGAGGCGGAGTGCGCTGGGGTCAAGTCGTGGACGCCGGGCGAGTGCGGCAACTAAGCCAGAAGAGCCTAACTGCGGCTTCGGACGGCCGGAAAACAAAAAAGCCTGCATTGCTGCAGGCTTTGCTTCTTCTGGCGGTGCGGACGGGGCTCGA
>SYCM01000093.1 GCA_005786915.1 Bacteroidota bacterium
ACGTCGAGCGTCGGCCGAATGCCGGTGCGCTCGATGGTGGTGTATCCCGTTTCGCCGTGGACGTCGCTGAGGTCCAAGGCTGCCTTGTACTCTTCGAGCTGGAACGGGGCCTTATTCAAGTCGGCGCGCTGGGCGTCGCTCAGAACCTGAACCTTGTCGTAAAATCCCGGGATGGTAATGCGGTTGTCCTGATCGTGGAGGGAGGCAATCATCTCCGTCAAAATGTTGATCGGATTGGCTACGGCACCGCCGTAGATGCCCGAGTGCAGGTCGCGGTTGGGCCCAGTCACTTCAACTTCGACGTAGGAGAGTCCGCGCAGGCCTACCGAAATGGACGGAATACCCGGAGCAATAATGCCGGTATCGGAGATCAAGATGACGTCGCAGGCGAGGCGCTCGCGGTTGCCCTTGACGAACCATTCGAGATTATTTGATCCGACCTCTTCTTCGCCCTCAATCATGAACTTCAGGTTGCAGGGCACGTTGCCTTGGGCCACCATGGCTTCAAATGCCTTGATGTGCATAAAAAACTGGCCCTTGTCGTCGCAGGCGCCGCGGGCAAAAATGGCGCCGTTGGGGTGGATGGGGGTAGTGCGCACTTCGGGCTCAAAGGGCGGAGTCGTCCACAGATTCAAGGGGTCCGCGGGCTGCACGTCGTAGTGGCCGTACACGAGCACGGTGGGCCGTGACGGGTCGACGAAGTATTCGCCGTACACCACGGGGTAGCCCGGAGTAGCACAGACCTCCACGTTTTGGGCCCCGGCCTGAGTTAAAAAGTTGGCCACCGCGTCGGCGGTAGCGAGGACCGAGTCCTTGTAGACCGGATCGGCCGAAATGCTCGGCAACCGAAGTAAGGTGAAAAGCTCGTCGAGAAAGCGCTGACGGTGCTGGGATACGTACGAATCAATCATGATTCGAAGGTACAATCCCCTTGGCCAACGCGTTGTATCTTTCCCTCCGAAACCGTGCGAAAACTACTCCTATTTCTGTCGCTCGCCTTCGGACTTCGCGCTGGGGGCCAGAACATCGTGGTAAACTCGACCTCGCCGCGAAATGACCCCATGTGGCTTGTGCAAAACGTGCTCGTCGGTCCCAACCTTTTTGTGTACTCGCCGTTGAACGCCTTTGGCCTTCCCGTTTCCCAGCCGCCCTCCGTGCAGCTCGGCAAGTTCACCTGCAGCAACCCCGCGTTTGGCCTCGACAGCGGCATCGTAATGGTCACGACCGACGCCATTGACGTGGTGCCCGGTCAGAGCGGAACGTTCACCACCTTCCCAACCCAAACGCCGAGCGCCAACCTCACTACGGTCCTCAACACCATTGGTTCGTCGGCCTCCAGCCAATACGACCGCGCGACCATTCAGTTTAACTTTTTGGCCAACGGCGACAGCGTCCAGTTTGACTACATCTTTGGATCCAAAGAATACACGAGCTACACCTGCTCGGGCTTTAATGACGTTTTTGGGTTCTTTTTGATCGGGCCCGGCATCAACGGTGCCCCCATGTACCACCCCAACGGGAGCTTGCGCATCGATACCGTAAACCTGGCCGTCATTCCGGGGACCACCACCCCCGTGGCGGTAAACACAATCAATCAGGGCTACCCTTCGGGCGGCAACCCGGCGTCCAACTGCTTGACCGCCAATCCGAACTACGTGGCGCACGCCGTCTACTACAATTCCAACACGGGCGGCTCGAGCATCGTCAACCTCGAGGGCTTCACCGACGTATTCCGCGCGAAAGCTGGCGTGGTCTGCGGCATTCCCTACACCATCAAATTGATGATTGCCGACGTAAGCGACGGGGCGCTGAATTCGGCGGTATTTCTCGGAGCGCGCTCCTTTAAGTTGCCAGAAATCAACCTGACGCCCACCACCAACGCGGGGGCCTCCTTCACCGACACGGTCATGGTGGAGGGCTGCGCACAGAGCTACCTTCTTTTTGAGCGCAAAGGGGCCACGAGCGACACCCTGATCGCCCAATTCAACTATGTGGGCAGCGCCGTTCCCGCAGACTTCGCGGGCGGACTTCCCGACAGCTTGGTCCTGTATCCGGGCCAAAAAACCGATACCTTGTGGTTCCAGCCCGTAGACGACGGGTTGACCGAGCCTCTGGAACTCCTGCGCGTGCGCATGATGCCGGTTTCGACGGACTGCGCCGTGTACCCTGCCGACTCCGTGGACATTTGGATTCGCGACCGGGTTGGGGTGCAGGCAGCCCTCGCCATTGATCAGGGCAACGACACCCTGGCGTGCCCCGGTTCGGTGACGAGATTGCGGGCGACCCTTTCGGGCGGAGAAGGCAACCGGTGGGGCTTTTGGGAGACCGACACCCTCCAAACGACGCTGCTCACCGTGGCGCCGCCCGTGACCACCACGTTTCGCTACCTGAGTTGGGACGAGTGCAGCACCGTTCCGCGGGTGGACAGCATCACAATCTACGTGGAGCCCTACGATTCCATCCGCACGGAATCCGACACGCTATACCTGTGCCCCGGAGACGCCGTAACCCTAAGTGCGCGGGCCCAGATGGGCAAAGGGCAACTCACGACCAAGTGGATCAACGGCCCGACCGACACCCTATGGACGGTTACTCCGGCCGCGAGCCAGTGGTACCGGTACCGGGTGACCGACAACTGCTTGATCACTAAAGAGGACTCGGTGTACGCATGGGTCGTTCCGAGCCCCGTGGCGTCGTTCACCTACCTCCAAGATCCGGGCAATCCCCTCGACGTCGGCTTCACCAACTTCTCGACCGACACGCTGAACGTGCGCTGGTACTTTGGCGACGGGGACACGTCGTCTCAGGTGCATCCGCGCCATGTGTACGGCCGGCCGGGCACCTACTGGGTGGGCCTCGCCGTGCGCGATACCTTGGGCTGCAGCGACAGCGCGGCCTACCCCGTGGAGCTGAAAATGGACCACTACGTGTACATTCCGTCGGCGTTTACTCCCAATAACGACGCGGTCAACGAGCGCTTCACCGTCGTGGCTACGGGCATTGAACGCATGGAGTGGGCGGTGTTCAACCGCTGGGGACTACAGGTGTTTCACAGCAGCCAGGATCCCAACGGATGGAACGGCACCTACGGCGGCGAGCGCGTTCCCGCCGGCCCCTACAGCTATCGCTTGTTCCTATGGCTGCCCGACGGGCTTGTGGAAGAGCGCCGCGGAATGTTCACGGTGTTCCGCTAACGCAGCTACAGGAACGGAATAAGGCCCAAGCTCAGGGCCAAAAGCAATTTGTAAGCCCACTGATTGCGCACACGGATGCGGCGTTGTTCTGTCGTGGATCGCGGAATTTGCCGACGTTCCCACTGGCGACGCCACTCCAGCGCAATGAGGGCGAGGGCGAGCGGAAGTCCGCGCACAAAACCCGGCCCCGAGTGGGGGAGCAGGGCCGCGGTAAGTAAGAGCAGCGGGGCAAAGGCGAGCAGGCTCACAAGGAGCGAACCGCCCACCCCGTAGCCCCAACGCTTGTGGGAGTACAAAAACACGAGGAAGGCATATAACCCAAACCCCAAGGCAATCGGCCACCGCAACGTCGTCAGCGACACCAAGATGGCCAAACCATAAAAGCTGAAGGCCAGCTTCATTCCGTACTTGCGGGCGACCGGGCGCTCGAGGAGGGTCTGCCAGGGTCGTTCGACGAGGTCGCGTTCGAGGTCATAAAAGCTGTTGAACAGCGAGCCGCCGGCCACAATAAGGGCGGTGGTCAACACGACTCCGCCCAGCGTCCACCAGGCCAATGGGCCCTCGCCGCGGAGCAGTGTGGCCGCCGCGAGTCCCTGAGCCACTCCTAAAAACAAAATGTGCGTCCAGCGGACGAGGCTCAAGAAGGCCATGAGGCGAAGGAGTATTTTGGTGCGCCGACGCATGACGGTTCGCTTAGAAGCGAAGTACCACGTCCATTCGGTGCGGAGCGAGTTCGGCCTTGGCCTGCTCGAGGTCGGGCGCGAAGCCCAGAATGTAGCCGCCGCCGCCTGAGCCGCAGAGCTTCAGGTAGTAGGCGTTGGTGTCGATGCCCTTCTGCCACAGGCTGTGGTAGTCGTGCGGAATCATCGGCCCGAAGTTCTCCAAAACGAGTCCGCTAAGCTTTTTCAGCTCGCGCAGCAACTCGTCGGTTTTTCCGGCCAAGAACGCCGAAACGCAGGCGTCGTTGTACTTTTTGAACTGCTCGGTCATGAGCCGGCGAAAGCCCTCCTCCTTGAGCTTGTCCATGAAAATCTGAACCATAGGCTGGGTTTCGCCCGGGGCGCCCGAATTCAGCAGGAAAATTCCGCCTTGGCCGTCGTGCGGAAGGCTGGGCATAGAGACGGTGCCCAAATCCTCGGCGGAACGCACCAGCAGCGGAAGCTGGAGGTAGCAAATAGTGGGGTCCATCCCCGAACTCTTGCCGTGAAAGTAGCATTCCATTTGGGCCATTTCGGCCTTCAGTCTTTTGAGCTTTGGGGCGTCATTAGCCGCCTCCAAGGGCATTGGGTTTCGGGCGTAGCGGGCATACAGCGCCGCCACCATAGCACCAGACGAGCCCACGCCGTAGCCCTGAGGAATGCTCGAGTCAAAGTAGAGTCCGCGCTCTAAGTCTGCACGAAGGGCGCGCAAGTCCAGGTCGGCGGCCAACGTTCCGAGGGCTTTCAGCTCTTCGAGGTAGGCAGCAAAGCGTTCGAGCGACGCATTGGACTCTCGCTGGTCGAAGTTGGACTCACCTTCTGGGAGGCGAAGCACGCCAGAAAAACTCGTATAGGGAATCGAAAGCGCCATAGCGTCGCGAATGACGCCGTACTCTCCGAACAGGAGAATTTTAGCGAAGTACGTAGGGCTCAGATTCATTACTGCAAAGATACCGGTCCTTGGCCCACGCGGTCCGCAATCGTGCGGCCGTCTTTGCACCAAGGTTTTACCTGTTCTTTAACAAACGCGAGGGCCGTTTGTTCATGCGAATCTGGGTAGAGGATGTGCACGTTGGCACCCGCGTCTAAGGTGAAGCTGATGGGAACGCCCGACTCACGGCGGAACGTGCGAATTGCCTCAATGATTTGGAGTGTATGGGGCCGCATTAAGATGTAGCTCGGACGGCTCGACATCATCAAGCCGTGAAGCGTCAGCGCTTCCAGCTCCACCAGTTCGATGAAGGCGTCGAGGTCGCCTGCCGCCAAAATCGGCTTCAGGGCGGCCAAATGGTCATGGGCCTGGGCAAAGCGCTGCGTGCGGAACGGGTGCGCCTCCATCAGCTGGTGTCCTGCCGTGCTGCTGACCGCTTTTTGCCCGACGTCCACCAAGGCCACCGTGTCGCGGTAGGTGCGGAACACTTCGTGGACCTCGCCAGGGTAGCGCAGGCCAAACTCCTGCGACGATCCCGCCACTGAAGGGGTCTCGCCCCAAACGACGAGGCCGCCGTACACCGACCGGCACGCGCTGCCCGAACCCAAGCGGGCGAGCACCGACGCCTCCTGGCGCGGATCAGGCAGCTCGTGCCCAAGCCGGACCGCCAAATCGACCACGCAGAGTGCCAGCGCACTCATTCCCGAGGCGCTGCTCGCAATGCCCGACGAATGCGGAAACGTATTGTGGGTTTCCACCCGAAGCCCGTAGCGGGTGATCCACGGATGGCGTTCGGCGATGCGCTCCACAAACTGCGCCACTTTAGGGACAAAGCTGGGCGTGTCCACCCCGTCTAAGGCCACGCTAATCCCCGGCGAATCCTGTAGTTCCAAGGAGGTTTCGGTCGCGCAGGCGTCGAGCGTAAAGCTAATCGACGGGTTGCTCGGCAGCTGCACGCCGTACTTGCCCCAGTACTTTACGAGGGCAATGTTGGAAGGGGCGCGAAAGGAGGACTTCATGGGGTTTGCTGCTAGTTGCGAGTTGCTGGCGGACTAGTTGCTTGCTGCTAGCTGCTGGTTATGCGCTTACGGCTTCGACTTCGGGTGCGATTTTCTTTACCATTCCCTGCAGGGCCTTGCCCGGACCGACTTCATAAAAGTGCGTCGCGCCGTCGTGGATCATCGCCAGCACGGACTGAGTCCAGCGAACCGATCCCGTGAGTTGGGCTTTCAAGTTGGCGCGAATGGCTTCGGGGTCGCTCACGGGTGCGGCCACCACGTTTTGGTAGATGGGGCAGCGCGGAGCCTGGATCGAAACGGCGTCCAAGGCCTCGGCAAGGCGCGCGCGGGCCGGTTCCATAAGCGGGCTGTGAAACGCCCCGCCAACCGGCAAAATCAACGCCCGCTTGGCCCCGGCCGCGCTGCATGCAGCGCACGCGGCTTCCACCGCGGCGCGCGCGCCACTGATCACTAATTGACCGGGTGAATTGTAGTTCGCGGGTACCACCACGCCGGGCGTCTCGGCACAAATTTGTTCGACCTGCTCGTCGGCGAGGCCCAAAATTGCGGCCATCGTCGACGGCTCGGCGTCGCAGGCGTCCTGCATCGCCAGGGCGCGCTCGGCCACTAGGCGGAGGCCGTCCTCAAACCTTAGTGCTCCCGCAGCCACGAGGGCAGAAAACTCTCCGAGCGAGTGGCCGGCGACCATGTCGGGCTGAAAATCGGCCCCAAGCGACGCGGCTTTGGCCACGCTGTGCACAAAAATTGCGGGCTGCGTCACCTTCGTTTGGGTGAGGTCCTCCATGCTCCCGTGGAACATCAGATCGGTGAGGCCAAATCCGAGCACGGCATCAGCCTGGGCAAAAAAATCGCCGTGGGCGGCGAACAGATCCTGGCCCATTCCGGGGGCTTGGGCCCCTTGGCCTGGAAAAACGTAGGCTTTTTTCATAAAACAATCAAAGTAAAAGCCCCAGAAGGGGCATCAACATGAACTTATTCGCCGTAGTATTCGACGGCATTGTTTTCGGTTTCCACGACCCGCACGCAGTGCAGCGCAGCCCCAAACCCGGCGACGGGTGCAGCCAGCTGCTTCCAAATTTCCATGGCGAGGTTTTCGGTCGACGGCAAAATTCCGAGCATGAACGTTGCGTCGTGGTTGAGGTGTTTGTGGTCGAGCGGCTCGATTACGTACTTCATCATCAGCGCCTTAAGGTCGGATAGATTCATTACAAAGCCGGTTATTGGATTAACCTCGCCCTTGACCGTGACCCAAACCTCGAAGTTGTGCCCGTGGCCGTAGTCCCAGGAGCACTTGCCAAAAAGCCGCTGGTTTTCCTCGGGACTAATCGCCTCGTTGTACAAGCGGTGCGCGGCGCTGAACACCTCGCGGCGTTGAATGTGCACCACGGGTTACTTGGCTTTAACCAACTTGGTCTTCAGCGGCTTGCCGGGGGCGGTGCGGAACGTCACCTGGGCCGCAGAGGCATTCTGGACCCCGGGAACGGACACGCGAAGGCTGGCCTCGCCTTTGGTTCCGAGTACGACTTCGTCGCGACTGGAATACTTTACCTGAAACGCGGGGCTCGACCAGCTGCCGTTTTGCTCCACTTGAACCGACTGAATGCTCAGGGACTGCTGCACTGGCTTCGTGACGTTGATTTGAAGCCCTTGGGTCGAAGTGCCCAATTCAAACTTAGGAGCGCCGCAGCCGGTGAGCGCGCCTACCGCGAGGGCGATAACGCCTATTCGTAAGGTTCGTGTTGAAATCATGCTGCAAAGGTCGCAAATTACCACGAACCTGAGGCGCCGCCGCCACCAAAACTTCCGCCGCCGAAGCCACCGAAGCCTCCGCCGCCGAAGCCTCCCCCGCTGCGGCCGCCAAAACCTCCGCCCGAGGGAAATCCGCCCATGGGGCCAAACCACATGCCGCGGGACCCGCTGCCGCCGCCCCAGCCGCCCGAATTGCCGCGGCGTGCCAGCACGATGAAGGCCAATACGGCGACAAGGACAGCGCCTACCGGAAAACGCCGTTCCTTTTCTGAAGCGACCGCCTCAAATTGGCCGGACAGGCGTTGGGCCACCTCGGTTGCGAGGCCTTCTAGTCCCGCCGCGTAGGCCTGCTCGCGAAAGGCTGGTTTGAGCGTGTTTTCAATGAGTTGGTGGCTGACGAGGTCGGTGATGGTGGGCTCCAGGCCACGGCCTACCTGAATGGCCATTTTGCGATCGTCGAGGGCGATCAGTACGAGCATTCCGTTGTCGGTTTCGGCTTGGCCGATGCCCCAGGCTTCTCCGGTTTGGGCCGCCACGAAGTTGAGGTCGTCGTTGACGCGGTCGACAAAAAGCACCGCAATTTGGGTGGAAGTCGAGTCGTTGATGGCGGTGAGTACCGATTCG
>SYCM01000094.1 GCA_005786915.1 Bacteroidota bacterium
GCCAGTCCCACGTCTTCTGCGGCCGAAATCACCAACCTCCGGGCGATGAATTCGGGCGGTTCGCCGCCCGCAATCATGCGGGCCAACCAGTAGACTGCCGCCTGCGGATCGCTTCCACGTATTGACTTGATGAGCGCACTGGCCACGTCGTAGTGCATATCGCCCGCGCGGTCGTAGCGCACCGCCGCCCTGGGGGCGTTCTGGATAATCCACTCCGAAGACAGGACCGTGATCCCGTCGTGCTTGGCAGCGAGGGCCAGTGATTCCAGTAAATTCAAGAAGCGGCGGGCGTCTCCGCCGCCCAGAGGCGCCAAGGTTTCCAAGTCGACGTCGGCGATATGGCAGGCCTGCAGTTCGGCATCCTGCGCGAGCGCACGCCGACCTAAGGCAATCAAGTCCGCATCGTCCAGCGACCGGAGCACGAAGAGCTGGCAGCGCGACAGCAAGGCCGAGTTGACTTCAAAACTCGGATTTTCGGTCGTCGCGCCCACTAAAGTCAAGGTTCCGCGCTCGACTGCGCCCAGCAGCGCGTCCTGCTGGCCTTTGTTGAATCGGTGGATTTCGTCGATGAACAGCATGCGGCCCTTGGGCGCAAACATTCGGTCGTTTTCAGCCCGCGCAATTTCGTCGCGCACGTCTTTAACCCCAGCCGAAACGGCGCTTAACGTCGAAAATGGAAGGTCAACGTGCTGCGCCAGCAGCTGCGCCAAGCTCGTCTTGCCCACTCCCGGCGGACCCCAAAACAGGAGCGAAGGCAATCGCCCGGCCGCGATGGCGGGCCGCAGCGCTCCTTTGGGGCCCACAATGTGCTCCTGACCGACGTATTCGGCCAAGGACTTGGGGCGCATGCGTTCGGCGAGGCTAGGCATGCTTCCAAAGTTCGGGGGCTTCGAGTCCCAATCCAAAAAGCGCGAAATCGAGGCGCGCGGGATCTTCAGGGTCTATCGCGCGCAACGCCGCGTCGAGTTCCCGCACGGCGGCAGCGTCGTTGGCAGTACGCTTCAGCAGTCCGAGGCTTCGCGCCACACGACCAGTATGCACGTCGAGCGGGCAACTCAGGGCGGACTTGGGCAGGTGGGACCAGATTCCAAGGTCCACCCCGCGCGACGAAGGACGCACCATCCAGCGCAGGTAGAGGTGAAGGCGCTTTGCAGCCGAGCCTGCGGCCGGGCTGGCAATGTGCTTGGCGGTGCGCGAGGCGACGGCGTCGCCGAGCAGTTCCGTTCGGGCGCGGTCAATGGCGGCAAAAAAATCGGTTTCTCCGGGTTTTAGTGCAAAAAGGGGAGCGAGGGAGCCGTGGGTCCGAAGGGCTTGCTGCATTCCGCGCAGCAGCACGACCGAGTCTTCAGCAAGTAGGGTACGGTGGCGCCAAGGCAAGGACTTAAGGTCTTCGTCGTCGGCTTCGAGCAGCCACTGGGCAGGACGGTCGGTCATGCCGGCGAGGGCCCGCTCGGCCGAGGTGATAATCGAGCGGCGCGAACCCCACGCTACGGTCGCGGCCATGAATCCCACGACTTCTGCGCTCGTCGGGTCGTCGGCAAAGCGCCGCGGGAGCAAAAGGGGATCTGAGGCCACAAATTCGGGCCGTTCCACCCGGTCGGCCCATTCCAAAACGAGATCGGCTACGCCCATGCTCCGTCCTGCAGGTGCAGTCGGCGGTCGGTGCGAGCCGCAAGCCAATCCGAGTGCGTCACCACCACCACCGACACGTTCCACGTGCTTCGAGCTTCGGCAAGCAGGGAATAAAGTTCTTCGGAACGCGCGCGGTCGAGGTTGCCAGAGGGTTCGTCGGCGAGCACCACCTTAGGGCGGTTAATTAGGGCCCGAGCAATCGCTACGCGCTGCTGTTCGCCGCCGCTCAGCGCGTCGGGGCGGTGCTTAAGGCGCTCGGAAAGGTCCAGGCGTTCAGCCAGTTCGTGGGCGACGACCTCGGCTTCGCGCGCCGACCGACCTGCAATGAGGGCGGGAAGTACGATGTTTTCGAGCGCCGTTAATTCGGGCATTAAATGGTGGAACTGAAAAACCAGTCCGAGCTCCTGATTGCGAAAGCGGTCTAGTGCGGCACCCTGAGTAGGGTAGGGAGCACCCGCAAAGCGCAGCTGACCTGAATCCGCCTGATCGAGACCCGCCAGCAGGTGAAGCAGGGTGGATTTACCCGAGCCGCTCGCGCCCGTGATGGCGACAAACTCCGACTCAAAAAGCTCGAAATCAAGGTTCTGTAAAACCTGAAGGCTTCCGTAGCTCTTGCAAAGGTGTTCGGCTTGAATTAAGGGCTTCATGCCTCAAAAGTAGGCTGAAATCCGAGGTCTGCGGCGTACTTTTGCGCCGACTCTTCGCAACCTAAGAAACTCCTTCCATGAACATTCACGAATACCAAGGCAAAGAAATTTTAGCCGGATACGGCGTGCGCACTCAGCGCGGAATCGTGGCATGTACTCCTGAAGAAGCGGTTGCGGCAGCCAAGCAACTTACCGAACAAACCGGAACCGGTTGGCACGTGGTCAAGGCACAGGTTCATGCGGGCGGACGAGGTAAAGGAGGCGGCGTGAAGCTGGCCAAAAACCTCGACGAAGTGCGCGAGCGCGCCGAGCAAATCATTGGAATGATGCTCGTGACCCCCCAAACTTCGGCCGAAGGCAAAAAAGTGCATCAGGTGCTGATCGCTGAAGACGTGTACTATCCGGGCGAGTCGCCGACCGCTGAGTTCTACATGTCGGTACTTCTCGACCGCGCCGCAGGATGCCCGATGATCATGTACAGCCCCGACGGCGGTATGGACATCGAAGAGGTGGCTGAGAACCATCCAGAGCGCATTTTCATTGAGCACATCGACCCGTCGGTGGGACTTCAGGACTTTCAAGCGCGGCGCATTGCGTTCAACTTGGGCTTGAGCGGTTCCGCCATGAAGGAAATGATCAGCTTTGTCAAGAGCCTCGTGAAGGCCTACCAAGGTGCAGATGCTTCGCTGTTTGAAATCAACCCGGTCCTCAAGACGAGCGACAACCTCATCATGGCCGTAGACGCCAAGGTGGTGCTCGACGACAACTCCCTGTTCCGTCACCCCGATTTGGCTTTGCTTCGCGACACGCGCGACGAAGATCCCACTGAGGTGCGCGCCGGAGAAGTCGGTCTGAATTTCGTGAAGCTCGACGGCAACGTGGGCTGCATGGTCAACGGGGCGGGGCTTGCGATGGCCACCATGGACATCATCAAAATGGCGGGCGGCAACCCCGCCAACTTCCTTGATGTGGGCGGAACCGCTGACGCCCAGCGCGTGGAAACGGCCTTCCGCATCATTCTAGAAGACGCCAACGTGAAGGCCATTCTCGTCAATATTTTTGGCGGAATTGTGCGCTGCGACCGCGTAGCCCAAGGTATTGTCGATGCGTACCGTTCCATCGGAGAAATTCCGGTGCCCATCATCGTTCGCCTTCAGGGAACCAATGCCGCTGAAGCTAAGAAGCTCATTGAAGACAGCGGGCTGAAGGTGTACTCGGCCATCATGCTTCAGGAAGCCGCGGACTTGGTTCGCCAGCACGTCAGCTAAGGGAATGCCGCATGCACGCGCTTGAGCTCGCTTCGGCGCTGCTGAACGGGGGCTACGCTCTGGGTCTTGCGTACCGCAAGCGCTGGGCATGGCCCCTTGGCTTTCTCGGAACGCTGTTGACCATTGCGGTTATGCTTCAGGCGAAGCTCTATGCGGAATCGCTGCTCAACCTAACGTACGCGGCAATGGCCCTGCTCGGGTGGTTGGCCTGGTCCCATGTGGGGCGCTTCTCTTGGACCGCTCGGCCCCTTCGCGACGCAGGTTGGGCTGTGGGTGCCGCCGTTTTAACCGCCTGGCTCATGCGTTCCTTTACCGACAATCCGCGGCCTATCTGGGACGCCTTGCTCTTTTCGGGCGGACTTCTCGCTACCTGGTGGCAGGTTTGTGGCGAGCGTTGGAACTGGCCGCTCTGGACCGTCCTTAACCTTGCGGGGCTGTACGTGTACGCCGACCTTGGACTCGAGATTTATGCAGCCTATAGCGGACTGATGGCACTGGTGGCCGTTTGGGGCTGGTACCGATGGAGCGTCCGCTAAAACGCGGCTAGCCAGGAGGCAATTGCTTGCCAACAGTCCGGAGCAATGCCGTGGCCCATTCGGAATCGCTGGACCGTCAAGGTCGCGCCGCGGAGCTGAGCGCGCTCGTAGCTGGGCACCGAAAGGGATGGCGGAATGACCCCGTCTTCGTCGCCAACTGCGGCGAGGTGGGGCAAATCAGGGTCGGGGTTCCACGTCAGGTCGTCCGCAAACCAGTCCATCGGGGCGTAGCTCGCCACGGCCACGCATCCCGAAATCAATTCCGGCCGGCTCAGCGCCAGGGCATTGGCCATGATTCCGCCCTGCGAAAAGCCAAAGAGTACCGGCTTCGTTCCCGATCGTTCGAGGGCCTCCGTCAGGGAATCCATGGTTTCGCGCACTTGACCGGCGTCCATGTGGCGCACGCCGTTCGCATCAAAATGCAGGTCGTACCAGGCGAATCCCCCCTGGTCCAAGGGCCGAGGAGCGCGCAGCGAGCGCACGGTCCAATCGCGCGGAAGCAAACGGGCTAATCCAAACAAGTCGCCTTCGTGGCTGCCGTACCCGTGAAGGAACCATAATTCACGGCGCGCAGGGCCCTCGGCCTCGCGCACCTGGGCAGCGTGCAGCACATTCACCGTTCAATGTCCCAAGTTAGGTCGGCGAGTAGGCGAATCGAATGCACAAAGTCCAAAGCGGGGCGCCGGGACAGCGACCATTCTTCGGGGCTGAGCATGGATAAAACGTGTTCCCCCTCGGCGCGGCGGTACAAGTGGTACACGTGGTTGATTACCGGCTTGAAGCTCATTTTGGCGCCGTAAACCCATTCCGAAACTTCACGTCGCCGCTGAATGGCCTTGGCTTGTTCGGCCAGTAATTCCATCTGACGGCGAAGCAAGTCCATTTGCTGGTCTGTTTGCTGCGCCATGGTTTCGAGCGACTGGTGGCGGATCATGCCTTCCTGCGTCGGCACGATGGGTGGTCCGCTCACCGAATGCGCGTAGGGCAGGAGGCCCGGATTTTGGGCCACCTTGTCGGCGTCGATGGGGTTAACCGTTATAGGGCGATCGCTCATGCAGCAAAGTTAAAGGGTGCCGAACATGCGTTCGTTCGCCGCCCAGCGGTACGAAAAAATCTGCTCAAGTTTGGGGCGGACCAACCACGGATGCACCAGATTGCCCAAAATCCCCAAAGGCACTTTGTAGTGAACCACGTCGGTCATCTTTACCCCGCCAGGAACCGAATCAAAAAAATGCTCGTGGTGCCAAATCGCATAAGGTCCCACGCGCTGCTCATCCACAAAATAGGATCCTTCGCGAACGTGCGTTATTTCTGTGACCCAACGCATCGGTATCCCAAGAAGGGGAGAAACCGTATACTCAATGAACAAACCCGGATACATGACTTCAGGCACGTCACCGTGCACCACAAATCCGAGTTCCTTGGGGGTAATTTTGGCTAAGTTCTTCGGTGATGAAAAGAAGGCCCAGGCTTCTTCGAGTGAGATGGGCAAAACTTGGGTTCGTTCGATGCGGTACATGCCCTGTTAACCGAGGCGCGAACCTAATGTTCAGCCCCTTCAGGCTCAAGCACCCGGAACTTGCCGTCGCGTACTAATATTAACTGATCGTAACCCGAAGCACGAAGGACGCTGGTTTTGGGCGCAATGGAGGTCTTCTTGGCGACTACCACCTTTGGCAGCTGCGATTTTTCTTCGAGTCTCGTCATGTCCCTGGGCGTCCCCAAAATGACGAAGGTCAAGTCAAAGTCAGAATAGACCCGCGCGGCGTGCTGAACCACGCTCAAACTCAGTTTGTTCCGTCCCGTCAAAATGTGCGAAAGGACGGCTCGAGAAACACCAAGATCGCGAGCAACCGCCGCCGCACTCCGCGAACTGCGCTCCATCCATTCCTTAAAACGTTCATTTTCTGCCGGTATGCGTCCCATACCTCAAAGTTACAATTCGTAGGCAACGTTTACAATTGTTTCACCCTTTGTGTTGAAGTATTCAACAAACAGTTGTTGTTGGGTGACTGTGATGACTGCGAAGTGCTCTTGATTGATTGGCTTTCCCACGATGGTAGTGTTTTCCTCTGTTTCGGGACTTCGCGGAGGGAATACCTTGGAGGTAAGCGGCGAAGAACAAACTTCGATGAATCGTTTTTCGCGGTGCTGAAGCTCCTCGACTTCACCGTGGTGGCGATCGCCCGTCAAAAACACCACTCTGCCGGGAAAGCGCGCGCATCGATCCAACAACTCCAAACGCTCCTTTGGGTAGCGGACCATATTTTCAAAGGACTCCGCCAAATTCAGTACCTGCGAACCGACGGCAACGAACACCACGCGGGCGTCGCGGTTTTGCTCAAGTTCTAAAGAAAGCCACTCCAACTGCCCCTTACCGAGCACCTGGGTACCTATGGGGCCCCGATGCGTACGGTCGTCAAGGGCAATAAAATGAACCGCTCCGCGACGCTCGGACCATCTCAGGTCGCCATACTTGGCCAAATTGAACGGGGTATCCGCAAAAATAGACGAGAAAATTCGGGCACTCACTCCGCGGAGCGCATAGGTCGAGTCCGCGTCGTTGGGACCAAAATCGTGGTCGTCCCAAATGGCTCGCTGCGGAACAGACTTCATCATGCTCGCCAAGGGCGGACTCGACAAACGGCGTTCCCAGTTTTTCACCATCAGTGTGCTGTCGTTCCATTCCTCTGCGGTATAGTAGGTATTGTCGCCTAACCAAAAAAAGAACGAGGGCTTTTTTTCTTCAATTCGGGCAAAAATGGCCTCGCGTTCAGGCGTACGAAGTTCCGCACAGCTTCCCGCAGCGAAGCGCAGATTTTGCCCCAAAGCAACCAACGGCAAAGCAAGGAGCGCCGCAACGGAGCCAACAAGGTATTTCATGTACGAAAGTTACTCGTCGAAACCGCTTAATTTTGGCACTGTGCGTTACCAAAACTTTAGTTCTCGAAGCCAGCAACTCGACCGCGCCGCACAGGCTGGAGGTTGGATTCTCGAAAACATTGATCCCCAGGGTGATTTTCCCTTTTGGGTCGCTCGACACCCACAGGCTCACGGACGGATCCCTCGGGTCGCTTGGTCCATGATGCACGGCAACGAACCGACGGGGTTTGCGGCGCTTTGTGCGCTGATGGCGGCGGGCGAACCCCACAGCGATTGGACCTTGGTGCCGCTGGTAAACCCCACGGGCATCGATCTTTTTACGCGTTGCACCGCCTCAGGATTGGATCTAAATCGCTGCGCCCGCCGATCGGGACCGCGTGAGGCGGACCTACTCAAGCACGTAATTCAGTCCAAACCCTTCCGTTTAGCGCTCAATCTTCACGACCAGCGCAGCTTGTTTCATCCTACGGGTTCCTCTATCCCAAGTTCGCTCAGCGTTTTGGCGCCCCGGGCGCGTACGCCTCAAGGGGAGTCGGTTCCCGCCGAAGCACAGGGATGGGCCGGCTGGATCAGTACCTCAATGTCCCGGCGCGAGCCCAACTGGGGGTACGCACGATTTGACGATCAATACTACCCCGAGGCCTTCGGAGAATGGTGCCAAGAGCTGGGAATTCTTACCGTAACCGTCGAAACCGGAGTTGCCATAGGCGACTACGCGCGAACCCGCGTAGCCCAGCAGCTGGGAGACATCCTTATCGAACTTGACCAAATGGAACGGCCACAAGCTAGTTCTTTCACCCACTACCAAGCCCTGCCGTTCAACGCCGCCAACGGCGTGGATGTGCTCTTGAGCGACGGTGATTCTGAAAGCTACTGGAAGTTCGAAGAAGAGGTCCAGGACCGAGCCTACCGTTGCGGTTTGGCGCGCGTTATTCCCTCAGAAGGGGCGGAGGTTCCGGTGTACCACCGCGTGGAGTGTGCACCCGACGAGTACCGCATTCTTACCGCTCGCGATCGCTGGACCTCAGTAGAGCTTTACGCAAGCGCTTCCGAAGGCTTACGCTCCTTGGCCGCGGGACTGCCTAAGTAGGTGAAATCCCTCGCTACTACCTCGGTTCGGTTCACGGTCTGCTGCTCGCTGTTGGTGTAGCTCGAATAGGCGATACTGCCTTCGATCACGCACAAATCGCCTTTCTTCATGATTTTGCTTGCGCGGACCGCAAGCTTGTTGAACATGACGAACTGATGCCAAAGGGTACGGTCCTCGTACGTGCCCTCGGCATTCTTCACGCGGTCGTGCGTCGCAATGCTGCAGCGCAAGCGAACTACGTCGTTTTCGAAGTTCTTGATTTCAGGGTCGGTGCCCAAGTAGCCAATAAGTTGAATTTTGTTTTTCATGATTTATACAATTGTTAATTAAGATTAAACAGGACAAACCTCAGGTCAGACGCGCACTTAAGTAGGTTATAAACGTAAAATCAGGAATTTATTAACTTTTTGTTCATTACTCACTTAGGGCGTAAATAGTTACAATTGTATACATAATTTCGGCGCCGTTCCATTTGTAATTAATCTTAAAACCTCACAGACAATGAACTCCAAAGCATCTAAGTTTTGCTTGAACTGCGGCCTTCCTGTTTTTGGCCGAGCTGACAAGAAATATTGCGATGATCACTGCCGAAACGACTTTCACAACAGCCAGGCAGTAACCAACTCTCGATTGACCCGCGCCGCGCACCGCAACCTCCGCCGCAACTACGAAATCCTCTCGGGCGTCGTAGAGGCGGGCATTAGCGAAATCGCCAAAGATGAGCTGCTCGTTTACGGATTTGCTTCCAAATCGGTCACCGAATTGGAACTTCGAGAAGACGGTACGATGATTTACGGCATTTACGACATCCACTACTTTGAAAAGGGAAACCGGATGATCGAAGTGTACCGCAAGTCCGATCTGCCGCAATATTGGTAGGTCGGCCTACCTTTGGCGCTATGTCAGAGTGCATGGTCGTTGTAGGGGGTGGGGCTGCCGGTTTTTTCGCAGCCATTGCGGCGGCAGAAGCCAACCCTGAAGCGCGAGTGGTGCTGCTTGAGAAATCGGCCCAGTTCCTGGGCAAGGTTCGCATTTCAGGCGGCGGAAGGTGCAACGTGACCCATGCTTGCTTCGATCCGCGCGACTTGATCGAGTTTTACCCAAGGGGCGGGCAGGAATTGCTTGGCCCCTTTACTCGTTTTGCCTGTGGCGACACCATGGAGTGGTTTGAAGACCGCGGCGTCTCCCTAAAGGTCGAAGAGGACGGCCGGGTTTTTCCAGTCAGTGACGATTCAGAGACCGTCATCGACTGCTTGATATCCATGGCAGAAGCCGCCGGAGTGCGGCGCGTCCTTCAATCAGGTCTGAAGCACCTCGAGCGGGGCATTGAAGATTCGTGGATTCTCACGCTGGAGAACTCGAGCTCGCTGGAGGCCGATCGGGTGCTTTTTGCCCCTGGGGCGAGCAAAAAAGTGTGGGACTTGTTGTCGGACTTGGGGCACCGCGTCGTGCCGCCAGTTCCGTCGCTGTTTACCTTCAACATTCGCGATGCGCGAATTGCGGAGCTTTCGGGGGTCTCGGTTCCCCATGTGCGCGTCACGCTTCCGGTGGGCGGATTGGAGACCGAGGGTCCGCTGCTCATTACCCACTGGGGGCTAAGTGGACCGGCTGTGCTTAAAATGAGTGCTTTTGGAGCGCGCTGGATGGCGGAACAGGACCACCGATTTACGATTTACGTGAATTGGATTCCGCAGTACGAGACCGAAGACCTTTTGGACGCCCTGAATGCCCTGCGCAAAGACGCCGGTCACCAGCGCAAGCGCGTGCTTTCCAATGCTTTGTTCGGAATTCCTCTGCGTTTGTGGCGCAATTTGGGTGCCTACGCGCGGATTCCCGACACCGCAAACTGGTCCGACCTAAGCAAGCCCCAGTTGCGCAGGTGGGCTGAAGTGCTTACCGAGTCCGCTTTTTCAGTGGTTGGCAAGTCGACGTATAAAGATGAATTCGTTACGGCGGGGGGCGTTGCCCTTAACGAGGTGTCGTTTTCTACCATGGAAAGCCGAATTTGTCCCGGCATCTACTTTGCGGGAGAAGTGCTGGACATCGACGCGCTGACGGGCGGATTTAATTTCCAGGCGGCCTGGACCACGGGGTGGATCGCAGGCCACGCTATGGCGGGTTCCCCGATCTAAAAAAAATTTGCGCAAATCAATATTGCTAACTATATTAGCATACTAATTTTAGCAACATGGCACTCGCGGAACAAATTAAAAACTACCGAAAGGCAAAGGCTTGGACCCAGACTCAGCTCGCCAAACGCCTTGGGCTCAGCCGAGCTCAAGTGGGATCCTATGAAGAAGGTCGGGCGGAACCCAAGCTCGATTCGCTAAAAGCGATGGCGCAACTCTTCGGGTGCAGTATTGACACCCTAGTTTCGGGCGATGCGCGGAGCGCGCACGAGCTTTCGGGGCAGCGGATGCGCGTACTGACCGTGGCCGTCGATCCCAAATCAGGGCGCGAGCGCGTCACCGTAGTTCCAGTTAAGGCTGCTGCAGGCTATTTGGGCGGCTACGGAGATCTTGATTTTATTGAAGCGCTTCCGCAGTTTGCCCTTCCGCTTCCGGAGTTTGCCCAGGAAGAAACCCGCAGGGTCTTTCAAATTCAAGGAGACAGCATGCTTCCCGTGGTTTCGGGGTCCTACGTGATTTCGAGCTATGTTCAGGACTGGCGAAGCATCAAAACCAACGATCTCTACGTGTTCCTCACGCAGGAGCAGGGCGTGGTGTTTAAACGCGCCATCAACCGAATCGCTGAGTCGGGCTACATAGACCTGGTTTCGGACAATCCCATCTACGCCCCGTACTCCGTCCACGTAGACGACCTGATTGAAGTATGGAAGGTCCAGGGATTTATACAGCTAGACGTGAATGCCAAGCCCAGCATGGATCAAGTTATTCTCGCTCGCTTAGAGCACTTGCAGGGCGAAGTGCACGCGCTTCGCCGTTCGCTTAACCAGCATGTTGCCTGATGCGTGATGGATCGGGTGGTGCTCCACATGGACCTCGACAGCTTCTTTGTGTCGGTGGAACGCCTAATGGACCGGCGCCTCCATGGAATTCCGGTTTTGGTTGGTGGCCTGAGTGATCGGGGAGTGGTAGCGGCGTGCAGCTACGAAGCCCGGCAAACAGGCGTTCGGTCGGGAATGCCCATGCGAATGGCTCGGGACCTCTGCCCAGAAGCGGTAGTCGTGCGGGGCAATTCCATGGAGTACACCAAGCACTCAAAGGTGGTCACCGACATCGTTCATCAAGCCGTGCCCGTGCTCGAGAAAGCATCTATTGATGAGTTTTACGCAGACCTGAGCGGCATGGACCGCTTTTTTGGGACGTACCAATTTGCCCAAGAACTGCGCGATCAAGTGATCCGGGAGTCTGGCCTGCCTATTTCCTTCGGGCTCTCTACCAGCAAAACCGTAGCCAAGGTGGCCACTGGAGAAGCTAAGCCCAACAACCACCGGCACGTGCCCCGGGGTATTGAGCGCCCGTTCATGGCGCCGCTTTCGGTTCGAAAAATACCCATGGTAGGAGAAAAAACCTACCAAACCCTTCGGGTTCTTGGTGTTCAGCGCATTGCAACGCTGCAAGAAATGCCGGCCGAGATGCTCTACCAGGTGCTGGGGAAGCCCGGACTGGAGCTTTGGAACAAGGCTCAAGGGGTCGACGACCGTCCGGTTAAGCCCTACAGCGAGCGAAAATCCATTTCTACCGAGCGGACGTTTGAGCAGGACACCTTAGATGAGGTCAAGCTTCGCGGAATGCTTCTGGCCATGGCCGAAAACCTAGCCTTTCAGTTGCGGCGCGGCCACCGTTTAACCAGCAATGTCGCCGTCCGCATTCGATACGCCGACTTTCAGACGGTTTCAAGGCAGCGCCAAATTCCCTACACTGCCTCAGACGAAGTGCTGCTTGAGGCGATAGAAGGCTTGTTTCGCCAGCTTCACGACCGGAGGCAGCGGGTGCGGCTTATCGGCGTGCGCTACAGCGGACTCGTTGGGGGAGGGGAGCAGTTCGGACTATTTGAGGTAGACGACCGCGGGCACCGACTTAGCGAAGCCATGGACCTCATTCGGTCCCGATACGGAGATCGATCGGTTGTCCGCGCGTTTGGAATGGCGGCCCAAACCATCGGGCGATCGAATCCTTTTAATGGCGATCCACCGCCGCTTTTAGCCAATCGTAAGCAGTAAATTGAGGCGATAGTATTTTTCTATTGTTGTTTTCAAAAGTCTTAAATTCAGATCTTTAGATTATAATTTTTAAAGTATTAAATTAATTAAATATGTGCGGACGCTACGTTCAGGTTTCCAAGCTCGAAGTACTCGAGAAGCGCTTCGAAGCAGAAGCAACGCAACCCGAATGGTGGCAGCCCAACGCCAATGTGGCCCCTGGAACCCGGGCACCCATAATCACCTCAGATGCCCCAAAGTCGATTCAGTGGTACCAGTTTGGCTTTCGCCCGAGCTGGGGAACGGCCCAAATGATGTTCCTCAACGCACGCGCTGAGGGCGACCACAACCCCGAGAACGACCCCGGGTACCGAGGAGCCAAGGGAATCATCCAAAAACCAAGCTTTCGAAAAGCCATTCGAAGCCAGCGCTGCCTCGTGCTGGCTGACGCGTTTATCGAGGGACCCTTTGATCGAAAACTCAGCGAGCCCTACCTCGTCTACCTCAAAGGCAAGGAACGGCCGTTTGCCATGGCTGGGGTGTTGGACGCCTGGGTCGACCCCGACACGCAGCGCCCGACGTACTCGTTTGCAATCATCACCACGACGGCCAACGAGGTGCTTCAGCACATTCGGCATCCGCGCTCGCCCGTCATCCTGCCGCGCTCGGCGGAGTCCGCTTGGTTGTCGCCCGACACGCCCCTCGCTGAAATTACCGACTTGCTTGCCCCATGGCCTTCAGAGGGCATGAATGCATACCCCATTAGTCCCGCAATTAAGCGCCCTTCGGCGCAGGGGCTGGAGTTGCTTCAGCCCATTGGGCCGCGCGTAATGCCTGAAGAAGAGCTCCGCCTCACCAGCCATATTGAGCTGCAGGGCGCCAAACCTCGTTAAATGCCGGAGCGTGCGCATTACCCATACCGCTATGAGCATGCACTTCGGGCTGTATGCCCCCGAAGACGTACTTCGCTTTGCCGAGCAATGGGGCGGCGGAACCCGGCTCATCGCCGCTGAGGTCAACAGCTCAGGCGGATGGCTGCCGCTCCTTCGCCAGGCGCAGATTCCGCTTCAGCCGGCGGTCGATTGGCGAGCGGGCGGACTCCGTACCGCAGTCTTTTTACCGCGATCTATGGACGCCTACCGCTTTCTGATGCAGTGGGTGAGCGAGATGCGGTTGACGAATCGAGTAGGGGACTGCGGCGACTGGTTGCGCGGACCGCTGCATCCCGACGTCGACGTGGTTTTTCCGATCCAGCGGGCGCCGCAGCGCCCGCTGGGGCCGCGCGAATGGTTGGGCGTGCACGACCACGAACAGCTCCGGGCGCAACGGCACCCACAACCCGAGCGAGCGCTGGCATGGAAAACCTGCGTATTTGCCCGCCCTGAAGACCCCGAATTGCACCGGGTCCTTCGGGCGATCCACCGAAACGGAACCCTGGCCAACCTTCCAGTGCACGAAGTCCTCGAGGAGCGCGACCCATGGTGGGAGTCCGCAGAACGCACCCAGCAGCGCTTCGAGCCCTGGATTTGGCGGCAAACAGAGCGCTTCCTTGCGGAACTTCCCGACTGGAACCTTGCACAATGGCGTGGGAACGGGAACCAAAACCAAGCAACCTACACCGGGCGGCGCAGCAAGGACCGAGCTCTGCTCCGCATGCTGTGCGAAGACGCGCTCCCCGAGCGCTACCCCGGGCGCGACCGCGACCCCGTCCTAAAGGCACGGCTCGAAAAGGAACTCAAGCTCATCGAGCAGAAGGACTTCGTCGCGTACTTCCTGCTGAACTGGGACGTGGTCCGCTACGCCCAAAAGCAGCATTTTTTTTACGTAGGGCGGGGGAGCGGAGCCAACTCCATGGTAGCCTATCTTCTTAAAATTACGAACGTTGACCCTATTGAATTAGATCTTTACTTTGAGCGATTCATCAACCTCTACCGCAGCGCTCCACCGGACTTTGACCTCGACTTTTCGTGGCGCGACCGGCCACGGCTAACCGAATACCTGTTTACCCGCTTTCCGCACACCGCGCTGCTTGGCGCCGTCAGTACGTTCCAGCACCGCGCGGTCGTTCGCGAACTCGGCAAAGTATGGGGGCTTCCCAAGTCAGACATCGACGAATTAGCCGACGGAAAACTCCGCGACCGCGACGAAACGGCTCGGGCCATCCTGCGCTACGGCCGCTACCTGCACGGGCTCCCCAACCGCATGACCTTGCACTCGAGCGGAATTCTCGTCGCCAACGCCCCACTCACCACTTGGTCGACCACCTTCATGCCGCCCAAAGGCTTTACTACGGTCGACATGGACATGCACACCGCCGAAGACGTCGGGCTGCACAAATTCGATATTTTGGGCCAGCGCGGACTGAGTAAAATTTCAGAAACCCTAGCCACACTGCATCGAGCGGGCATTCCCACCGCCGACATTCACGACAGCCAGCGCTTCAAACAGGATCCGCACTGCCTCGAACTGCTGCGCAACGGAGGCGCCATGGGCTGTTTTTATGTCGAATCGCCGGCCATGCGCATGCTCATGACCAAGCTTCAAACCTCGAACTACCTCGAGTTGGTCGCCGCCAGCTCTGTCATTCGCCCCGGCGTCTCGTCGTCGGGCATGATGAAAGCCTACATCGACCGGCACCGCAGTCCGGAACTCCGCGCGCAGGCAAACCCCGACCTGCTGCGCATCCTGCCGGAGACCTACGGCGTTATGGTCTACCAAGAAGACGTAATCCGCGTGGCGCACGAATACGCGGGGCTGAGCTTGGCCGAAGCCGACGTGCTTCGCCGCGGAATGTCCGGAAAATTCCGCTCCCGCGCCGAATTTCAGCAGGTAGCGCAGCAGTTTTTTGCCAACTGCGCCGAGCGCGGACACTCTTCTGAAGCCGCCCGCGAAGTGTGGCGCCAAATCGAAAGCTTTGCCGGCTACGCCTTTGCCAAAGGACACTCCGCGTCGTATGCCGTGGAAAGCTTCCAAAGCCTCTACTTGAAAGCCTACTTCCCCGTGCCGTTCATGGTTGCCAACGTCAACAACGGCGGGGGCTACTACCGGGCTGAGCACTACCTCAACGAGGCGCGCCGGCACGGAGCGCGCATCGAACCGCCTTGCGTGAACGACGGGCGAACGTTTACGGTGCTGCAGCCCAGCCTCCGGGTGGTTCTCGGAACCGACCGCATCCGCAGCTTTGACGCCGAATTTGGCCGGCGAATTGACCGCGCCCGGCAGGAGGGAGGTCCCTTCACCGACCTCGACAACTTCATCGACCGACTGCACCAGCCGGGAGCGCCCGTCGCCCTCGACTCGCTGCTGCTCCTGATCCGGGCTGAAGCTTTTCGCTTCACGGGCCGCTCCATGCGCACGCTTCTTTGGGCGGCCCACCGGCGCCTGGGCCACCGCCCGCCGCCGGCGCCCGGCCCCAGCCTGTTCGACGAAGGCGAAGCGCCCAAGTCGACCCTGAACGAAGTCCCTTTACTGAAAACCAGTGAATTAGAGCGAGCCTACGAGCAAATCGAGCTTTTTGGATTTCCGCTTTGCGATCCGTTTTGGTTATTCCAACTTCCTGAAATTCAATCCTCAATTGACCCCGAGAACTGGGCGAAGCACCACGGAACCTCCATCGAGACCCTGGGCTACCTCGTAAGCCTCAAAAACACCAAAACGCAACGCGGCGACTGGATGCAAATCGGAACTTTTGAGGACCGCCGCGGCGTTGTATTCGACGTGGTCCTTTTTCCGCCCGCCGTGGCGCGCCACGCCATACGCCGCCGCGGGATTTACTTGATGCGCGGTCGAATTTCGGTCGAATACGGCTACGCCAGCCTTGACGTCCAGTACCTGGAGCGCGCAGCCGCCAAATTGGATCCGCGGTTTGACGAGACGCCTGCACACCTGATGCCGGTGGCCACGCGGTCAGGCCGCGGCATGACGGTGGGACGAAATCCGATTAAATCGCTGCTCCGCGGTTCCTAAGCGCGCAGATAAAAAAAAAGTAAATCCGGAAAAATCCGAATAGGTAGTGCGAAAAAAATGCCGGGAACTCGCCAACGTCATTAGGTTATATCCGAATTCCCAATTTTTAAAACGCCGTTATCCTATAATATATATTATGTTAATTAACAATTCCACCCATCCGCCCTCCAGCCATAAAAAAAGCCCGCACATGGCGGGCTTCTCTACTCAATCCTAAGGGACCTACTTCAGCGCGGCGATTTCTGCAGCAATGCGCTTCACATCCTCGTACTTGCTCAACTTGTAGTACACTTCGCGCAGCGCCTCCAGCGTACTCAAGTCTTTTGGGTTCACAGCGTACGAACGCTCGAAGTACGACAGCGCCTTTTGGAGCTCGGCATTCTTCTTTTTGTCCAGGTCGTCAAACTGCTTCTGCGTAGCGTTTCGCGGTAAGCTGTTGATCTGCTCGACGAATTTGTTGCTTTCGTCGATGTACACCAGGCCAAGCATATAAATGGCGTCCACGTACTTTTCGTCAGCAGCAATCGCCTTTTGGTAGTACTCGATGCCCTTGGCGACGTTCTTTAGTTTTTGGTGGTACAAAAAACCGGCATTGTACAGGTACAGCGGATTGTTCGGCTCTTTCGTTAGGGCCTCGTCCAGCTTGGCAATGGCGCCCGAAAAGTCCTCGCGGTCGAGGTATGCTTGGAGCTCAAGCTTGAGCAGGTCGTCGTTCGCCGGAAACTTCGCGCGGGCCACCTTAATCAGGGCGTCAAAATCCGCTACGCGCTTTTCTTCGATGTACATGAACAGGAGGCGCACGTAAAAATCCCCGAGAATACTCTCGGAACGCTGAGGATCGCTCGCCTTTTCCATCTTGAGGTACATGTCCAGGGTGGCTTTGTCGGGAAACGGGTAGCGCTTGCCGTCTTCCGCCAGCACGGCAGTCCACTGAATGCCCTTGTATTCGAGTTCGATCAACCTTTTAAACATCGCTTCAGCCTTGGCCTTGTCGCCCAACTCCGACGACAGGTATGCGACGTACGACATGTTGGTCGTGTCCAGCTGACCCACCTTGGCGCGGGTGGCCACCGCACGCTCGTAGGCCGATACCGCTGATTTCTTATCGTTTTGGTTGAAGTTGAAATCTTCAGCCAATTGCACGTAGGCTTGGGCCAGAACTGGGAGCTTTTCCTGCGAAGCCGTACCCAGCTTTACTTTGCCCAGCTTGGTTTCGTAGTCCAGCAAATCCGAGTACGCGGCCACGGCCTCGTTCAAGGTTTCGAGGTTTTTGCTCGACGGATCGTTGAACAAAGCATAGTACACGTCGCCGCGGTACAAATAGTACTTCGGCATAAGCTTCGGATTGCGGGCTTCTGGCGCAATCGCGTCAATCCCCTTTTTGGCTTCATCGATGTACTTTTTGGCTTCGGCGAGGTCGCCGGCGTTCAAGGCAATTTTCGCACTTGAAATGGTGGGGCCGTCTTGGGCCTGCGCCAGGAGCGCAGCGCCAGCAAATGCGGCATAGAGGACCTTTTTCATAACTACGGATTTAGCGCAAATATAAAGGCCCTGAACCTCGTGGCCTTTAACCAAATCAAAAAGTTAACGGCGCTTATTCCGTGGCCCCGTCTGCCCCTTCGGCCTCGGGAATCGCTCCCTCGGCACCTTCGATTGCTTCCTCAGGCTCTGAGGCCGGAACTTTGGCTACCGAAGCAATTAATTCGCCCGACTTGAGATTAATGAGGCGCACCCCTTGGGTAGCGCGGCCCATGACGCGCAAATCAGCAGCCGCCATGCGTATCATGATTCCGCGCTTCGTAGTGATCATCAAATCGTCCTCGTCGGTGATGTCTTTGACTGCAATCACGTCGCCGGTTTTGTCGGTGACATTGAGCGTCTTAACACCCTTTCCTCCTCGGTTGGTGATACGGTAGTCCTCGACCAGCGTGCGCTTTCCGTAGCCGTTTTCGCTCACCACTAAAATGGAATCCTGCTCGCTTTCTGCACACACCATTCCTACCACTTCATCGTTCTCTGTATCGAGAGCCATGGCGCGCACACCAGACGCTCCACGGCCCATCGGGCGAACCTTCGTTTCAGGGAATCGAATCGCCTTCCCGCTGCGCACCGCCATGATGATTTCGTTGTTGCCGTTGGTCAAACGGGCCTCCAAAAGGCGGTCTCCGTCGCGGACGCCGATCGCGTGAATTCCGTTGGCGCGCGGACGGCTGTATGCTTCCAAGGTCGTCTTCTTAATGATGCCCTTGACGGTACACAGTACCACGTAGTGGCTGTTGACGTACTCTTCGTCCTTTAAATCTTTAGTATTGATGAAGGCGCGAACCTTGTCGTCGCTCGGCAAGTTGATCAAATTGACGATTGCCTTGCCTTTGCTCGTGCGGTTTCCCTCCGGAATCTCGTATACACGCAACCAGAAGCAACGACCTTGTTCGGTAAAGAGCAGCATGTAATTATGGTTCGTGGCTACAAACACGTGCTCAATAAAGTCCTCGTCGCGGGTGGTGGCACCGCGCGATCCCACTCCTCCTCTACTCTGCGTTTTGTAATCCGTCAGCGGGGTGCGCTTGACGTAGCCCATGTGCGAAATGGTGATGACGACCTCTTCGTCGGCAATCATGTCTTCCATGCGCATGTCGCCACCCGAAAAGTCAATTTCGGTGCGGCGCTCGTCCCCGTACTTATCCCGAACTTCAATCAGCTCATCTTTAATGATTTGCATGCGCAAATCAACTTCGTTCAAAATGCGCTGTAGGTAGGTAATTTGCTCCATGAGCTCGTTGTACTCCGCCTTGATTTTGTCGCGTTCGAGGCCGGTGAGCTTTTGAAGGCGCAGGTCCAAAATGGCCTTCGCTTGAATTTCGCTGAGGCCAAAATTGCTCATCAAGCCGTCTTTGGCCGCGTCCACCGTTTCGGAACCGCGAATCAATTTGATTACGGCGTCGAGGTGATCGATGGCGATCAAGAGGCCCTCTAGTACGTGGGCACGCTTTTGCGCCTCGGCGAGTTCATACTTCGAGCGGCGAACGACGACCTCGTGGCGGTGCTCCACGAAGTGCTTGATCATGTCCTTTAGGTTGAGCATCATCGGGCGGCCGTTGACCAAGGCAATGTTGTTCACGCTAAAGCTCGACTGGAGCTGGGTGTACTTGTACAGCTTGTTGAGCACCACATTGGGCACTGCCTCGCGCTTGCACACGTAAACGATGCGCATGCCGTTACGGTCCGATTCGTCCCGAATGTCGGCTATGCCGTCCAGCTTTTTCTCGTCGACGAGGTCAGCCGTTTTCTTAATCATCTCGGCCTTGTTGACCTGGTACGGAATTTCCGTAACGATGATGCAGTCGCGGCCATTCACCTCTTCAATGTGGGCCTTGGCGCGGAGTACGATGCGCCCGCGTCCGGTTTCAAAGGCTTCGCGAACACCGTCGTAGCCATATATGGTGCCGCCCGTGGGGAAGTCGGGGGCCGTGATGTGCTTCATCAAATCCACGACTTCGACGTCGTTGTTTTCGATGTAGGCGACCGTGGCGTTGATCGACTCTGTGAGGTTGTGCGGAGGCATGTTCGTCGCCATACCCACAGCAATACCGGAGGATCCGTTGACGAGAAGGGCGGGAATCCGGGTAGGAAGAACGGTCGGCTCCTCACGCGAGTCGTCGTAGTTCAGCTTAAAATCCACGGTGTCCTTGTCGATGTCGCGCACCAACTCTTCGGTAATCTTGCGCATGCGCACTTCGGTGTAGCGCATCGCGGCAGGAGCGTCACCGTCCATCGATCCAAAGTTCCCTTGGCCGTCGACTAGCATGTAGCGCAGGCTCCACTCTTGGGCCATGCGCACAATGGTGTCGTATATGGCGGAGTCTCCGTGCGGGTGATACTTACCCATCACCTCGCCAACTACTAGTGCCGACTTCTTATAGGCTTTGTAGGAGTGGTTGCCCATTTCGTTCATCCCAAAGAGGACGCGGCGGTGAACGGGTTTGAGACCGTCGCGCACGTCGGGGAGGGCGCGCGAAACAATTACCGACATGGAGTAGTCGATGTAGGAGGTCTTCATCTCCTCCTCAATATTTATAGGTATAATGCGTTCGCCTTCGGCCATAATGTCAGTTAACTAGTATATCATTCAAAAATACGCGGCGGACCTCGGTTGATGCGCGGCGGAGCCTCGGATTTTCTAGGGTTTTATGCACAATTTGATGTTTATAAATAAGACGTCGCATTCCGCGTCGGGACATGGCACAGCATTGGTTACTTTGGGGGTATGGATGAAAATTTCTCTCCCCGAGTCAAGGACGTCATTGGGTACAGCAAAGAAGAAGCGCTTCGCTTGGGCCACGACAGCATCGGCACGGAACACTTGGTCCTCGGTTTGATCCGTGAAGGAGCGGGTTCCGCCATTGAATTGCTTCAAGTGTTGGGCGTGGATTTGCTCGAAGTCCGCCACAAGATAGAAGGCCTTCACCAGGCGGTGGAAAACCCCGCGCTGAGCCGCAAGAACATCCCGCTTACCCGGCAGGCTGAGAAGGCGCTGAAGACCACTTTTCTCGAGGCCAAGCTGTACGGAAGTCCGGTGATCCGCACGGCCCACCTCCTCCTCTGCATTCTGCGGAACGAAAACGATCCGGTCGCAGCGGTACTCCGCGGCCTGGGCATCGATTACGAAACCTTGAAGAACGAGTACCAAACCCGGTTCATGGAAGAGCGCAAGTCCGACCGGGGCAGCAACCCATCGGCCGCCCTCAGCGGCGACGACGACGACGACGAACCGACGCGCGGTAACGCACCCAAGGCCAGCAAGCCTGGGGACGCGAAGAGCAAAACGCCCGTACTGGACAATTTTGGCCGCGACCTGACCAAGTTGGCCGAAGAAGACAAGCTGGATCCAGTGGTTGGGCGTGAAAAAGAGATCGAGCGCGTGAGCCAGGTGCTGAGCCGCCGCAAGAAAAACAACCCCCTACTCATTGGTGAGCCCGGGGTCGGCAAGTCGGCAATCGCAGAGGGCCTCGCCCTGAAAATCGTGCAAAAGCAAGTTAGCCGCGTACTCTTTGGCAAGCGCGTCGTCACGCTCGATCTGGCGAGCCTCGTCGCAGGCACGAAGTACCGGGGCCAGTTCGAGGAGCGCATGAAGGCGCTCATGAATGAGCTGGAGAAAAATGACGACATCATTCTGTTCATCGACGAGATCCACACCATTGTGGGTGCCGGAGGCGCCACGGGTTCGCTCGACGCAAGTAACATGTTCAAGCCAGCGCTGGCCCGCGGAGAAATTCAGTGCATTGGCGCCACCACACTGGACGAATACCGACAGTACATTGAAAAAGACGGAGCCCTTGAGCGTCGCTTCCAAAAAGTCACGGTGGATGCACCGAGCCCCGACGAAACCTTCCAAATTCTACAAAACCTCAAACCGAAGTACGAGGAGCACCACAACGTCACCTACACCGACGAGGCCCTTGCCGCCTGCGTTTCGCTGACTGTGCGCTACGTGCCCGACCGTTTTTTGCCCGACAAGGCTATTGATGCATTGGATGAAGCTGGTAGCCGCGTGCACCTGGGTTCGATTTCGGTCCCCCAAGGCGTTCGCGAACTAGAGGAGCAGCTCGAAGCCGTCCGCCAGCAAAAAATGGAAGTGGTCAAAAAGCAACGCTACGAGGAGGCGGCCAAGCTCCGTGACGACGAAAAGCAAATTGAGGCGAAATTGGCGCACGTTCAGGCCGAATGGGATGAGGAGGTTCGCAAAAACCGCACTCCCGTTACGGAAGACGACATTGCCGAAGTGGTAGCAATGATGACGGGAATACCCGTTCGCAAAGTGTCTAAAGACGAGCTCGCCAAGCTGGCGGCCATGGAAGCCGACATCAAGAGCAAAATCATCGGGCAGGACGAAGCCGTTCGCAAGGTGGTGCGGGCCATTCAGCGCAACCGCGCGGGCCTCAAGGATCCGAACAAGCCTGTGGGCTCCTTCATCTTTTTGGGACCGACGGGCGTGGGCAAGACGCAGCTCGCCAAAGAAATTGCCATTCAGCTGTTTGATTCGGCCGACGCGCTGATTCGCATCGACATGTCGGAATACATGGAGAAGTTTGCGATCACGCGGCTCGTCGGTGCGCCTCCGGGGTACGTGGGCTATGAAGAAGGTGGACAGCTGACCGAAAAGGTGCGCCGAAAGCCCTACTCGGTGGTACTGCTCGACGAGATTGAAAAAGCGCACCCTGACGTGTTCAATTTGCTCCTTCAGGCGTTGGACGACGGACACATGACGGATAGCCTTGGGCGCAAGGTCGACTTCAAGAATGCCTTGATCATCATGACGTCGAACCTTGGTTCGCGTCAGCTCAAGGACTTTGGCACGGGCGTAGGTTTTGGCACCCGTACGCGACAAGACAACTCCGAAGAGCTGGCCAAGGGCGTCATCGAAACAGCCCTAAAGAAGGCGTTTGCGCCGGAGTTCCTCAACCGCATCGACGACGTGATTGTGTTTCAGCCTTTGGAAAAGGACGACATCTCGCGCATCGTGCACATCGAGCTTGAGAGCCTGCTCCGCCGCATGACGGCTTTGGAGTACCACGTGAGCCTCGACGATACGGCGGTGGCGTTCTTGGCCGAAAAAGGCTTTGATCCTAAGTTTGGGGCGCGTCCGCTTCAGCGGGCTATCCAGCGCTACGTCGAAGACCCCTTGGCCGAAGAAATCGTCAAGGGCGCGTTTCACCCGGGCGATACCGTAGTGTTCTCCGGTGAAGAAGGGGCCGAACTGTTGAGTTTGCGCATCACGCCCAAAGAGGTTGCCGAGCCCAGCGCTCCGGCAGAATCGAACGATTAGAGGCTGATGAGCCCGGGGATTCCCTGAGCTTGTCGGTAGCGCTCTACGACCGCATCCACGCTGATCATCAGCTCCTTAGCGGTAAAAGACACGTAGTTGCCTTTCGAAGAGGGCCGCAGCGAAAGCTCAGCCACTTCAGGATCAAACAGCTGTTCAAGCTTCGCGATCGACTCGTTGTGGGCCGGACAAATGAATTTAAACATATACAGCGCGGGCCAGGTGTAGTTTTGCTCCAGTAGTTCGCGAAATTTGACTTCCTCCATGATCCAAAGTAACAGCACAACCCGTAGAATCGTTCTTACCGGCGCCCCCTCCACCGGTAAAACCTCTGTGGTGGCGCGGCTACAGGAGATGGGATACCCTGTGCTGCACGAGATTTCACGCGACATCATCACCCAAGAAGGCACCAAGCTGGGCGGCGAGGACCCTTGGCGAAATTTATTGGCATTTTCTGAAGTCATCTGGAAGCTGCGAAGCGCCCAACACCGAGAAGCGGCTCAGTACGTCGGTGACGTCTTTTTTGACCGAAGCTTGCTGGACACCCTTAGCTACCTACAAGCGGGCGACAAACCCATTCCCGAGTGGATGGACCCTACCCCCTTCCCCTACCACTACAAAGTGTTCATTTTTCCGCCCTGGGAAGCCATTTACCGAACCGACGACGCCCGATGGGAGCCCTTTGAAACCGCGGTTCAAGTGCACGAATCGCTGGTGTCTACCTACTCTTCGTTGGGATACGAACTGATTGAGGTTCCGCGCAAGTCGGTCGAAGAACGCGTCGAGTTCATTTTGAATGTCGTCCAGCGCACCTGACCGCCTTTCGGCCGTACTCTCCTCGGTTTGGGGCTACGCGGACTTTCGACCGCTGCAGCGACCCATTGCCGAATCGGTACTCTCGGGCCGCGACACCGTGGCCCTGTTGCCCACCGGGGGCGGCAAGTCGCTGTGCTTTCAAGTACCCGGATTGGTCCTCGGCGGCACCACGGTGGTGGTTTCTCCGCTCATCTCGCTCATGGCGGACCAGGTTCAGCAGCTCGTACAGCGCGGAATCGACGCGCGCTCCTTGGCCGGCGACCTCAAGCCCGCCGACTGGATGCGGTTGCAGCAGCACCCTCCTCAGTTCGCCTACGTTTCGCCCGAACGGGCCCAATCCAAGAACTTCCTGGCCGTAATGGAGCACTGGGATGTGCGGATTCTGGCGGTCGACGAGGCCCACTGCGTCAGCCAGTGGGGGCACGACTTTAGGCCGCAGTACTTGCTCCTTCGTTCCCTGCGCAATGCCTTGCCGGGAATCCCCTGCCTCGCCCTGACCGCCTCGGCGACGCCCGAAGTGCTGCGCGACATCGTGGCGTCGCTTGGGCTGCAAGAAGCCCAGGTGTTTCAAGCATCGTTTGCGCGTCCCAATCTGAGTTGGACGGTGCGCGTAGTTCCCGACGTAGTTCAGGCCTGCGTAGCGTCTTTGCGTCCCGAGGACGGTCGGCAAATCGTCTACGTGCGGAGCCGCGCCGGCGCGGCCAAATGGGCCGACGCCCTTCGGCAGCGCCGCATCCCCGCGGCGGCCTACCATGCGGGTCTTTCACGGGAGGAGCGCATGCGGCTGCAGACGGCATGGTCTCAAGGCGAGGTCCGCACGATGGTGGCCACCACGGCCTTTGGAATGGGCATCGACCAACCCAACGTTCGCCAAGTGGTGCACGTCGAAGTGCCCGAGAGTCCTGAGGCCCTCTACCAAGAAATGGGACGCGGAGGCCGAGACGGCCAGCCCGCTCATGCCCTCGTACTGCTCGACGCGAAGTCCTTGGACCAATTCCGCCGCAAAATGGAGCGCAGCATGCCCGAGTTCTCGACCTGGGTGCGTCAGTACCACGAACTCGCCAGCAGGGCCCAAATTGCGGTAGGCGACGGACCTGGGGTAGCGCTCAAGCCGCAGTCGCCCGCTGAAGACCTGCTGCTCCGCATAATGGCGCGCAAGGGGCTCGCCGATGCCATGGAAGGGCTTGAAACCAGCGTGCGGGTCCAGCTGCGCTACGGCGGCAGCGACCTCGTCGACGTTGCCGAGGCCAACCCGAAATACTCCGAACTGCTGTATGCCCTGGCTCGCAAAGTTCCCGGAGTGGTGCACCACGCCGAAACCGTCGACCTCAGTGCGCTGGCGAGCTTTGGGTCGTGGACCCTTGCCGAGGTGCGCTCCCTCCTGTTTTCAGCCGCCGATTTAGGCCTGCTAGATGCCGAATCTGGGGCGTCGGGGAGCGCCTACCGCTGGATGCATCCGCGCTACCCCCAGCCGACCAGCCCCATACCTAAATCTGAATGGGAAGTCGACCGAAACCGTATTCTACGGCGGGCGCGAGCCGTGTTGGCCGTGCTCGATCCGCACGCGGTGGCATGCCGTTTTGTGCAGCTCCTCGCCTACTTTGGCGAGGAGGGCAGTGATTGCGGACAGTGCGATGTGTGTACGCGCCGCGACCAACCTAATGATGCCGAACGCCAATTGCTCGACGCCCTTCGGTCAGCTCCCGATCAACGGATGCAGATTGCCGCAGCCGCCCAGCTGCTCCCCTTGTCTCGGCCCGCGTTCCTGACGCTCCTCACCCAGGGTTGCGAGTGGGGATGGTGGAACGTGGACGCCGACGGATGGATGCGGCTTTAACGCGACCTTTGCCCCATGATTCGCACGGTTTTCTTTGGCACCCCCGACTTTGCCGTCACTTGCCTTAAAGCGCTTTCGGCATCTTCCGAAGTCGACGTGTGCGCGGTGGTCACGGCGCCGGATCGTCCTAGCGGTAGGGGGCAATCCATCCAGCCCTCGCCCGTTGCGCGGTTCGCCGAGGAGCTCGGCATTCCGGTTTTGCGCCCCGAACGATTAAAGGATGTTGCGTTTTTGGCGGAATTGCGCTCCCTTGAAGCCGACGTATTTACGGTAGTGGCTTTTCGCATGCTCCCCGAAGTAGTGTGGTCTATGCCGCGATTGGGGTCGCTCAACATTCACGGATCGCTGCTGCCCGACCTGCGGGGCGCCGCCCCCATTCAGTGGAGCCTTGCCCACGGCGACTCCAAAACTGGGCTCACGGCCTTTTCGCTCAACGCCCACATCGACGAAGGCCCCATTTTGGCTCAGGTCGAGCTGGCGGTAGAACCGGACGAGACGCTGGGTTCGCTTTACCCCCGCATGGCCGAGGCGGGTGCCCAATTGGCGGTGCAGGTTTTGGCTGATTTCGCCCTAAACAAGCGAAACCCGCGGATTCAGCCCGAGTCGCCCAACCTTCGCTTGGCCCCCAAATTAGGGCCTGACTTTGCGCACCTGGAACAGCTTGACTCGTCGTTTTCGGTGCATAACCGCATTCGTGCCTGCGATTCAACGCCCGGAGCTAGCCTTCCGAGTCCCGAACGCCCGGGGGAACGATTCAAGTTGTTTGCCAGTTCCTACCGTGCGACCCCCTTGAGCCAGGGCTCGGATTCGGTTTATTATGTAATTGATAATGAGTGTTTTAAGATAATTGACGGCCGTGGGGTGTCCGAAATTCACGAGATTCAATGGCCCGGAAAACGCCGCATGCCTGCCTCGGAATTTTTGCGCGGATCGCGAATTAGAGGCCGATTTACACTTAGTGGTCAAAAAATTGACTAATTCCTTGTACGTATTGCGTTTCCGACTATATTTGGGAAAACCAAACGTTTAATCACACTTTAAAAACATCAAGCATGAACAAGGCAGAACTCATCGATGCCATCGCTGCAGACGCAGGTATCTCTAAAGCTCAAGCTAAATCAGCTTTGGATTCCGTTACCAACAACATCGGCGGTGCTTTGGCCAAAGGAGGCAAAGTATCACTCGTAGGTTTCGGTACCTTCAGCGTATCAGCTCGCGGTGCTCGTGAGGGCCGCAACCCCCAAACTGGCGCAACGATCAAAATCGCTGCCAAGAAGGTTGCTAAGTTCAAGGCTGGCGCTGAGCTGGCTGGCAAACTCTAATGCCCCCGAAATCACCTAAACGCGAAAGCCGCCCTCGGGCGGCTTTTTTCATGACCCAAAACGCCGCGGCTACTTCGCCAGGGCGTAGATGGACTCGATAATTTCGACCACCTTGAGTCCCTCAAGGGCGTTGGTGGTAATGGGGCGGGTACCCTCCAGCACGTCGCGCACGTTTTCGTACACATAAATGTGGTTGGCTGCGGACCCTTTGTAGGGGCCGTAGTCGTTGGGCGGATTGCTCGGGGCGAGCACCGGCATCTCGTAACCTTCAATATGGCAGTGCACCACTTCGTTCATGTACTGACCGGCCACTTTCAGGCTGCCCTTGGACCCAATCACCGTCATGGAACTCTCCAAGTTCGCGTCCCACACGCTGGTGCTGTAGTTCAGCGAACCCAGGGCGGCGCCGTGCTGGGGAAGGGCGAAATGCACGAGTCCGCTGTCCTCAAACGCAATACTGTGGCTGTGGTTGTAGTTGCGGAGTAGCGCACTCAGAGGCTTAACGTCGCCAAAAACCCAGTATAAAATGTCGATGAAGTGGCTGAACTGCGTGAACAAGGTGCCTCCGTCGAGGTCCTTGGTTCCGTGCCATCCACCGGCGTGGTAGTAGCGGTCGTCGCGGTTCCAAAAGCAGTCAATGTGGACCTGGTAGATGTCCCCTAGGCGGCCCTCGTCCACCACCGACTTGAGCCACTCCGAAGGCGGTGAGTAGCGGTTCTGCATCACCCCAAACACGTAGCGGCCGTGCTGAAGGGCCGCGTGCAGTACGCGTTCCGCGTCCGCCTTGCGCAGCGCCATGGGCTTTTCAATGATCACGTGGGCGTGGGCATTGAGGGCCGTCAAAGCGTGTTCGGCGTGAAGTCCGTTGGGGCTAGCGATGGCTACCACGTCCACGCGGTGCGCGGCCAGCAGCTCCTCTAGGCTTCGGTAGTGCGGAACCTCAGATTTTAACCCCAGCTCCTCGGCGGATTTTAGGTCGCAGGTCGCCACGAGCTGCGCTCCGCGGACGTTGCGAATCATTTCAAGATGGCGTTGGCCAATGCGGCCGCAGCCGACCACGGCAAAAGTCGATGAACTCATGGTTGAAGTCGTTGCGCCGTCCACGTTTCGGCAGCGCTTAAGTGAAACTGAATGCGGTCGTGCAAGCGGCTGGCCCTTCCCTGCCAAAACTCAATTCGGTCCACGGCCAGGGCAAATCCGCCCCAATGCTCCGGGCGGACCACCCCGTCAGGGTTTGCGCGCTGCACCTCCGCCAGTCGCTGCTCCATTTCAGAACGCGAGGCAATGGGTTGCGATTGGTCCGAAGCCGCCGCACCCCACTGACTTCCCAGCGGTCGGCTCGCGAAGTAGGCGTCGCTTTCAGAGGCCGGAATCCGGCGCACGCGCCCGCCAATTCGAATTTGGCGCTCCAAACTCGGCCAAAAAAACAAGGCGTGCGCCGACGGATCATGGGCTAAGTCCCGGCCTTTTTTGGATGCGTAATTCGTATAAAACACCATTTCACGGCCCCGAAGCTCCTTGAGCAACACGATGCGCGCGTCGGGGTGCCCCTCGGACGACACCGTGCTCAGGGCAAACGCCGTAGAATCCTCAACCCCAGTAGCCCGATATTCCTCGAGCCAGGCCGCAAATTGAACCATGGGGTCCGCGTTCAGCCAACGGTCGTCAAGACTCCCCTTGATATATTCTTTGCGGTCGTCGTGCAGCGCCATATTTGCGCTAAATTAGTTCGCATGCAGGGCAAACCGGGCGATTTTTTACTCGCGCATCCATTATTAGAAGACGAAAACTTCGAGCGCAGCATCGTCCTCTTGACCCAATGGGATGAAGACGGGGCCGCGGGGCTCATTATCAATCGATTAAGTGACTTTACTTTGGATCAAGCCCTCAAGGGTACGTGGCCCGCTTGGAAGCTTTACATCGGTGGGCCGGTGCGCACGGATTCGCTGTACTTTGTGCACCAGCGGCCCGACCTGATTTCTGGAGGCCTTTTGGTAGGCGACGCACTCTATTTCGGAGGGGATTTCGATGCTATGCAGCACGCCGTTCGCCACGACTTGATTGACGAAGGAGAAATACTCTTTGCGGCGGGCTATGCTGGATGGACCCAAGGACAGCTGGAAGGCGAATTGGACGAAGGAAGCTGGGTGCTGCAGCCGTCGGGTTCATGCGAGACCTGGTGGAAGCGCGAAGACCTCTACCCCTTGTTGGCCCAAAATTGGCCCGACGAATTGAAGCTTTGGGTTAACAAGCCCGAGGTTCCCTATTGGAATTGAGCGATTTCTGACTCGGCTTGAACGAGTTGCTGCATGCGCTCCGCCGCCGTTGAGCCGTAGCTGGTCTTGCGGAACTGCCGTACCGCTGCCACCCCGTGAATGCTGTTGGTGAGCCAAACCTCTTCGGCGTGCTGGAGTGCGAACGGGCTGAAGAGTTCTTCGCGCACGCTCAAACCCATTTGGGGCGCCAATCGCAGCACCACTTCGCGCATCACGCCGCGAAGGGCTCCCGACTCCAGCGGAGGCGTCCACAGCTCCGACCCTTTGACAAACATGACGTTAGAGCGCGATGCCTCAAGGACCTGATTATCTGCATTCAGGATCAGCACGTCGTCGACGCGCTGTTCGCGCGCAAAACCGGCGGCGAGCACATAAAGCAAGGCGTTGGACGACTTGACGTTGCCCAGCAGCCCCGCCGACTTGCGGTGCTCTTGAAACAGTCCGAGCTCCGGCCTCAGGACCGGGAGCGGGTATCCGACGTGATCGAGTGGCTGCAGGTCTACCTCCCACGCCACCGCCGCATCTTGGGGCGGCGCGTAGCCCAGAGGACCCCGGCGCGTTACCTGCAGGCGCAGGCGGTAGTCCACTCGAGGATCGAGGTCCGCAATGCCCAAATCGCGCAGCCAACCTTGGGGGCTCCAGTGACTCGGAATGGGCATTCGAAGAATGCGCATTCCCGCCAGAAGCCTGAAGTAATGTTCCTCGGGATGAAGCAGGCGGCCGCCCGAAACCCGCATGGTTTCGAACAGTCCGTCGCCGTAGGCTTGCGCCCGGTCCATCATTAAGCGGTAACGCCGAAGAGCTCCGCCATGCGCTTGCCGATGTGGGCGGGCGAATCGACGACTTCAACGCCGCATTCGCGCAAAATGGCTTTCTTGGCCTGCGCCGTGTCGTCGGCACCGCCAACAATGGCTCCCGCATGGCCCATAGTGCGGCCCTTGGGTGCCGTTTCGCCAGCGATGAAACCTACGACGGGCTTGCGGTTGCCGTCGGCCTTGATCCAGCGAGCCGCCTCGGCTTCGAGCTGGCCGCCAATTTCGCCGATCATTACAATGCCTTCGGTCTCGGGGTCGTTCATGAGCAGCTCTACGGCTTCGCGCGTGGTCGTGCCGATGATGGGGTCTCCGCCAATTCCAATGGCAGTGGTCACGCCCAATCCCGCTTTAACCAGTTGATCCGCGGCTTCGTAGGTCAAGGTACCCGACTTGGAAACGATTCCAATCTTGCCTTTTTTGAACACGAAACCAGGCATAATGCCCACCTTCGCTTCGTCGGCCGTGATGACGCCCGGGCAGTTGGGGCCGATGAGGCGCACTCCGCGCTTGGTCACGTAGGCCTTGGCCTTCATCATGTCTGCGACGGGAATGCCCTCGGTGATGCACACGATAACCTGAATTCCGGCGTCGGCGGCTTCCATGATTCCGTCGGCGGCAAACGCGGGCGGAACAAAAATGATGGACACGTCTGCTCCGGTGGCCCGAACGGCATCGCTCACCGTGTTGAATACGGGGCGATCAAGGTGCTGCTGGCCCCCTTTCCCCGGGGTAATGCCTCCGACCACATTGGTTCCGTAGGCAATCATTTGCTCGGCGTGGAAGCTGCCTTCCTTGCCCGTAAAACCTTGGACGATGATTTTGGATTTTTTGTGGACCAGGACGCTCATTACGGTTTCAAGGATTAGCGGTTAATTGCGCGGCAAAAGTACGACGGGCAAGGCGGATTAGCGGACGATGTTCATCTCCTGAATCAGTCGATCCGCACCCGCGTAGCGGTCCACAACCCATAGCACGTAGCGAATGTCCACCATGATGTTTCGGCAACGCTGGGGCGTGAAGTAGAAGTCGCTCATGGTTCCTTCCCAAACGCGGTCAAAATTGAGGCCGACCAGCTCGCCTTGGGCGTTGAATGCCGGACTGCCCGAATTGCCGCCCGAGGTGTGGTTCGCGGCTAAGAAGCATACTGGGAGTTCTCCGTTGCTCAAGGCGTAGGGGCCGTAATCTCGAACCTCAAGCTTGGCGCGGTAGGCCTCCGGAAGGTCGAATTCGTAGTCGCCAGGGCGGTACTTCGCGAGCACGCCGTCTGCGGTTGTGTGGGTGGTGTAGCGCATTCCGTCCGCCGGAGAAAATCCGCCCGCGCGGCCGTAAGCCACCCGCAATGTCGAGTTGGCGTCGGCGGCAATCTGCCGGTTGCCCGCGGCTGCGGCCGCCAACTGCAGGGCCATCCAGTCCTTCATGCCCGACTGGTATGCCGACTCGGCCGGAGAAAGCCTCGCCATCAAGGCGTTGAACTCCTCGCGAAGCATTCCGCTCAACCCCAGCGCGGCATGCGCCTTGGCCTGGGCGTCAAACGCGTCCCACGAAGTTCCCTCGGCCGGCAAGGCAGGGACCGAAGACGCCACGCTGGCCTGGGTAAAGCGTGACAAATCCAGTTCCGAGTGCGCCACTTGGGCATTGGCATTCCATGCCGCGATCAGGCGCACGGCAGCACGACGGTCCAGCTCGGGATTCCAATCTTGGTACAGTTCGCGCAAGGCGGCCCTTGGTTTGTCGAGGTTGTCGCCCATTGCCGCAGCCTTTAAATAGGCAGTGGTCAGGCGGCTCCAGGTCACCAGTTCCCAGCGTGGAAGCAGTTCCTGGTAGTACAGAGCGGTCCAGCGGTCTCGCTCGAGGCGCTGGTTTTCTTGGGCAAAACGCTCCGTCAGTGCGCGTCCTTGGGGCGAAAAGGCCGCCACGCGGGCTTCGCGAGCCGCCAGTGTATCGAGGCCTGAAACCTCGGCCATGCCTTCGATTTGACCAATCCACTTCTTCCATCCGTTGGCAACACTGGCGTACTTGGAGGCGTACTGAATTTTGACCTTGGGATCGACGCGCATCGCGGAATCCCAGGTGCGAAGGACCTCGTGGCGCATCGCGACCCGCGTGGGCAGCATCACGTCGAGCTGCTGCTTGACTTCTGATACAGGCATGTAGCTGTCGGTGCGGCCAGGGAAGCCATAAATAAGGGTGAAATCCCCCTCTTCCACCCCGCGAAGGCTGATGGCCAACGGCTTGGCAACGTTCATTGGAACATTGTTCGGGCTGTATTCCGCCGGACTTCCGTCGGGAGCCGTGTACACGCGGAACAGCGAAAAATCGCCCGTGTGGCGCGGCCATACCCAGTTGTCGGTGTCGGAGCCGTACTTGCCCACCGCGCTCGGCGGCGTACCTACCAAGCGCACGTCGGGGTAGCGGCGAGCCGTGGTCAAGACGTAGCGGTTGCCGGCAAAAAGGGGCTTCACGCTGTAGATCCACGACGCGTCGGTTTTGGGTTGGGCAGCCGCAACCGACTTCATGGCTTCGGCGGGGTCTTGCCCCTTGGAAACCAGAGACTGTACCGCCAAGGTCACGTCTTCGGTGCGCAGCACAAAGTCCACAAACAACCCGGGATTGGGTTTTTCGTCTGCGTAGGACGCGGCCCAAAATCCGTGCTCCAGCAGGTTGTCTTCGAGGCTTGAATGCGACTGGATGGCGTCGTACCCGCAATGGTGATTGGTCAAAATCAGGCCCTTACTCGAAATCACTTCGCCGGTGCAGAATCCGCCAAAATGCACGACCGACTCGTTGAGTCCGCCCCCAGCAGCGGAATACACGGCCTCGGGCTTCATGCGCATCCCAAGGGCCTTCATGTCGGCTTTACGGCTGGCGACTTCGTGCGGAAACCACATTCCTTGCGCCCACGTCGGGGCCGAACTGAGGGCGGTCGCCGACAGCACCGCCAAGAGCATCTTCTTCATTGCCCTAAGATACGGACGCCGAAAACGAAAAAACCCGCCGGGTGGGCGGGTTGACGTACTAGTACGTACTTGAGATCAGGTCAGCAAACCTCCGTCGACCTGCAGAACTTGGCCGCTGATGTAGGACGAAAGGTCGCTCGCCAAGAACACGCAGGCGTTGGCCACGTCTTCGGGCTGGCCGCCGCGCTTCAACGGAATGGCGTCGCGCCACGACTGCACCACTTTTTCGTCGAGCACTCCGGTCATTTCGGTTTCGATAAAACCGGGGGCGATGGCGTTGCAACGAACTCCGCGCGAACCCAGCTCCAGCGCCACCGACTTGGTGAATCCAATGATTCCCGCCTTGGAGGCCGCGTAGTTCGACTGGCCGGCGTTGCCCTTGATGCCGACGATGCTCGATATGTTGATGATGCTTCCCGAGCGCTGCTTGAGGAAGTAGCGTTGAACGTGCTTGGTCGTGTTGAACACCGACTTGAGGTTGGTCGAAATGACCTGATCGAAGTCCTCTTCGCTCATGCGGAGCAGCAACGTGTCGCGGGTAATTCCGGCATTGTTGACGACGACGTCGATTTGGCCGAATCGCGCTACGACGTCTTCGATTAGTTTTTCGGCCTGCTCGCCGCTCGAGGCGTCGCTGCGAAAGCCGGCTGCCTCGCCGTACCGGCTCAGTTCGGCTTCAAGCGCTTGCCCGCGCTCAACGCTGCTCAAGTAGGTGAACGCGACTTTGGCGCCTTCTTGCGCGAAGCGCTCGGCGATGGCTTTGCCGATTCCTTTGGATGCGCCGGTGATTAAGGCGACTTTTCCGTCAAGTAGTCCCATGAGTATTTAGTTTGGGGCCCAAGGTACGTTCAGCAAGCCACGCGGAGCAAAGCCCAATCAACCAGCCCGCCACTACGTCTTCGACCCAGTGGTAGTGCAAAAACAAGCGACTTATCCCTATGCTGACGCCCAGCGCGAGGTAGCACCCGCTCCACGACGGCTTGCGAAAGGCCAAGAACAGCGCAAAAAAGGCACCCGTGGCGCTGTGGCCCGAGGGAAAGGTCTTGAGCCGGGCCGGATCGAGCAGCACGGAGTGCCGAATCCCCTCTACCGCGCCGTAGGGCCGCACGAGGTCGGGCCAAAAGAAGTTCTTAGCCACCTGCGGAACCAGGGCCGCCGCAGCAAACCCCAGCAGAAATACCGCCCATTCCGCGCGGTTGCTGCGCCGCAGTGCGAGCCAGACGGCCACGACCAAGGCCATGGCTCCGTCGCCCAAGGCGGTCAAGCCGTGCATCACCTCAAAAAGGGGCAATCGGTCGAGTCCGCGGTGAAACGCATGACTTCCCATGGCGCCGTTGAGCGCCGCGAGCAGAACCGCCGAGGTTCCAAAGAAGAGCGCGGCCTGAACTACGACCCGATGGTGCGCAGCAGCGTCGTGATTTGGCTTTGCCACAGCGACCTCATTTCGTGTTCTTCGTCGGGCTCCACGTAGTCGGTTACCGTGAGCAGTCCGTCGCCGGTA
>SYCM01000095.1 GCA_005786915.1 Bacteroidota bacterium
GAAGGGTTCCTTGGTCGGTACGCACAACAAACGAGCCGGCAAAACCCCGGCGTCCGCTGGGCAGCAACGCCCCCAAGTGGTCGCGGCGGCGCGAGGCCAAGCCGTCGGTGCGCCAAGTGACCGGATTTACCACCGCATAGCGGTCGCCAAACTTCTCGGGATAGTAATCCTGTCCGTAGGTGCGCCAGTTGAGGTAACAGTGCGTTTGGTCCGGCTGCGTGCAGAGCGGCAGCCCGTCGAGCTCCTTGAGTTCCACCACGTTGCCCACGAGGTAGGCCAGCCTAAGGCGCTCGCGCAGCTCGGGATTGGGTAAGATGACCTCCTTGAGCAGGCGCTTGGCGTGGTCCGTGCCTTGGCTGTGCGAAGCGAGTACAAACGTTTGACTTGCGGGCTGCAGCTCGACGAAGCGCAAAAACGCCCGGCGCACGTCCTGGTAGGCCGAGTCAAAGGCCACGAAGGCCAGCGCCAGTTGGGCGGAGTCGTGGGTGTAGTAGCCGTCGAGCTTCATCTGCCGGTAGTGCGGTGCCCAGACGTGGCCGATTCCGTTGAAGACCGCTGCCTGGTTGGCCAAGGTGCCTTCGTCGACCTGCTGGCGGTAGGTGGCGTCGTAGATGTCGGCGTTCCACTTCGGCCCGACCTCGTAGTGGGTGGGGTAGACGAAGAAGGTGGGGATGCCAGCGCCCGCAAAAGTTCCCGATACCCGGTCGGCAGCGGCTACGCGGCGGTCGCTTCCGTCCACGAGGTCGGGGTGGGCCGCCCAGGCGTCGAGCCGCTGGTAGTTGGGTCGCGCCGGCAAGGGATACAGCTGGCCTTGGGGGTCCGCGGCGACGGCCTTGGCGTTCCAGTCCTGCGCCGCTAGCCCAGAAACCAGAAACCAGAAACCAAAGAATGCCAGCCTACGCACGGTTCCGGGCATGCATCCATCCGCCCAGGGCGCCAACGACGGACCAGGGAACGACGGCGTCAATCAAGTGCACGACGTGGTCGGGAATGTCGTACCAGACGTGGTCGCTGTAGATGAAGTAGGTGTAGCCAATGTAGGCGAGCACGAGGGTGACCAAGGCTCCGCGACCGGCGCTCACGTTCCGAAGCTGGCCCAGCAGCCAAAAGAGGAGGCCGGCGATCGCGACGTTGCTGCTGAATCCGCGCAGCAAGGGCTTGACCATGTCGGTATCTTGGGCGGGGTGCCAAACCACGTGGGCCCAAGGCTTGCCCTCGCGGGAAGCCATGAAGGCCTCGCGCTGCTCGGGCGTGGCGTCGGGGCCTGGCTGGCCCAGCATGTAGCCGGCGTCGTCGAGGCCATAGGCGGCCAAGTCGGCGAGGATGCGGTCTTGCATCGGATGGTAGCGCTGGTCCGCCTCGTGAAGGTTGACGGCGGCAAACGACAGAAATTGCCAGAAGAACAAAACTGTTCCGGCGACGAAGGCAAAAATCAGGGTGTTTTTCATAGGGAGGGAAGTTGAATGTGCGCTAAATGGTGGTCGCCGTGCCAAGCATACATCTGCACGACTTCGCGAATCGGAACCGTGCGCAGAAGTTCCGGGTGGTCATATCGGCGGTCCAACTCACTGTCATTCAGGGACTTCAAGAGGGGGACCACTCGGCCGTGTACGGCCGCGATGAGTTGCAGCGAAAGCTCCACCGGGCCGTCGGGCAGCGTTGCCCAAGCATTCTCGTCGTAGGGCTTGACGGTGGGCTCGTCTTCGGTCAGGGCGAGCTTGATGCGCACGTACATGTTCAGGTGGCTGTCTGCCACGTGGTGCACGACAGTCCGGCGGGTCCATCCGCCTTCGCGATAGGGGGCGTCGCGAAGTTCCGAAGAGCAGGCGTCCCATGCCGTCGAGAGGCGCTGGGGGAAGGATTTTAAACGCTGAATAAAGGGAGTCAGGTCCGTCTCCAAAGAACGGTACCCAAACCGACCGATGGGAAATTGACGTTCCATTAGTAGAAGAGGTGTTTTTTAGCGGCCGTCCGCCAACCCGCTTGGGATTCGTACTTCACAAAAAAGATTTTGAGGTCGGCTTGGGAGGCATAGTCCACAAAGAACAGTTTTTTTTGGGCTTGCGACGCATAGGGGACCCAAAACCACTTGCCCACATTCCCTTTCGCTTGCGACGCGTAGGGAACCTTAAAAACCTTGAGGTCCGCTTGCGACTCATAGTCGACGACAAAAACCTTGACGTCGGCCTGCGACGCGTAGTCGACGGTATGCACTGCTTGTCCGGCCGCACTTAAACCCCCAACTGCGAGCAAAAAACTGAGCATCTTGTTCATGCGTACCAAGTTAAACACCCGAGCACGGTCTTCTACGTACCTTGCTTCTATGAAAATTCGCCTTTTTGCCCTCGGACTCCTCGCGACGCTGCAGCTCGCGGCCCAGACCCTGCCTGAAGACCTTCTCAAAAACCTCACGTTTCGCAGCATTGGCCCCGCCGGCATGAGCGGACGGGTCACCGCCATCGACGTGGATCCCCGCGACGAACGGGTGATTTACGCCGGCTCGGCATCGGGCGGACTCTGGAAAAGCCGCAACGCCGGCCAGTCTTGGGAACCCATTTGGGACGAGCAACCCAATCCGTCGATCGGCGCCGTGCGCGTCGACCCCAGCAACCCCGACGTGATTTGGGTGGGCACCGGCGAAGGAAATCCGCGCAACTCGCAAACCATTGGCGGCGGACTGTTCCGCAGCCTTGACGGCGGCAAAACCTGGAAGTCCTTGGGGCTCGAAGCCACCAAGGGCATTCACCGCATTGTGGTGCATCCGCGCGACCCCAACACCGTGTGGGTGGCCGCCATTGGCCTGGCCTACGGCGACACCGAAGACCGCGGGGTCTACAAAACCTCTGACGGAGGCAAGACCTGGCGCAAAGTACTCTACCGAAACAACCGCACGGGCGCGGCCGACCTGGTGATCGACCCGGTCAACCCCAACAAGCTTTTTGCGGCCATGTGGGAGTACCGCCGTTGGCCTTGGTTCTTTAAAAGCGGCGGACCTGGCTCGGGCCTCTTCGTGAGCCACGACGGCGGCGAGACCTGGACCCAGCGCACCTCCAAAGATGGCCTGCCCGAGGGCGACCTCGGCCGCATGGGGCTGGCGGTGGCGCCCAGCCACCCCAATGTGGTGTATGCCTTAGTAGAGAACAAGGACAAAAACGCCCTCTACCGCAGCGCCGACGGCGGCGTGAACTGGAGCCGAATCAGCGACGCCGAAGACATTGGCAACCGTCCGTTCTACTACAGCGAACTGTACGTGGACCCCTTCCGCGAAAACACCATTTACTCACTTTGGACCCTCGTCACCAAGTCAGAAGACGGCGGACGCAGCTGGAAGACCATCGCCCGCTACAGCGACATCCACCCCGACCACCACGCCCTTTGGCTGTCGCCCAAGACCCCCGGCTACCTGATTGAGGGCAACGACGGCGGACTCAACATCAGCCGCGACGGCGGCGAAAGCTGGCGCTTTGTCGAAAACCTGCCGCTCGCCCAGTTTTACCACATTAGCGTCGACAACCAGCTGCCCTACAATGTTTACGGCGGAATGCAGGACAACGGCTCCTGGAAGGGCCCAGCCTATCACCTCAAGGGCGGAATCGGCAACAGCGACTGGACCGAACTCTACTTTGGGGACGGATTTGACGTGCTCCCGCACGCCACGGATCCCTCAACAGTTTACGCCATGGCCCAGGAAGGCTACTTGGCCCGGGTAAACGTTTCAAACGGTTTAAAGACGTTCATCAAGCCGGTGCACCCGGAGGGCAAGGCCCTGCGTTGGCACTGGAACAGTCCGATTGCGGCCGACCCCTTCAACCCCGATGCGCTGTACTACGGTTCGCAGCACGTGCACTACTCCACCGACCGCGGCGCCTCGTGGTCGGTCCTTTCTCCCGACCTCACGACCAACAATCCCGAGAAGCAGAAGCACCTCGAGTCGGGCGGACTCACTTTTGACGTCACCGGCGCCGAAATGCACACCTGCCTGCTGGCCATCGCCCCGTCGGCCCTGCAAAAAGGCCTCATTTGGACCGGCAGCGACGACGGAACCGTATCGGTTACCCGCGACGGCGGCGCCACCTGGACCCGCTGCAGCATCAAGGGCATGCCCGAAGGCGCCTGGGTGCCGCAGGTGCGCGCGAGCAGCGTGAACGCGGCCGAGGCCTGGGTGGTGGTCAATAACTACCGCCAAGGAGACTTCACTCCCTACCTCTTTCACACCAAGGATTTTGGAAAAACCTGGACCAACCTTTTGGCGAGCAACCGCCCCGACGGAATGGGCCACTGCCTCAGCGTGCTTCAGGACCCCGTGCAGCCCACGCTGGTCTACCTCGGCACCGAAACGGGGCTATTTGTGAGCGCCAACAGCGGCAAAACCTGGCAGCGCTGGACCGGTCTGCCCGTGATGCCGGTTCAGGACCTCGCGATTCAAGAGCGCGAGAGCGACCTCGTGCTCGGAACCTTTGGACGCGCCGCGTGGATTCTGGACGACCTGCGTCCGCTTCGCGAGGCCGCTGCCGCCAAGGGCCGCGTGCTGACGGCCTACGACGCGCCCGACGCCTTCCATTGGATTTACGCGGAGTCTGACGGCATTCGCTTTCAGGGCCACACGATGTTCCAAGGCGAAAACCGCTCCGGGGGGGCGCGCCTGAGCTACTACCTGCAGCGCGACACAGCCGACAAGGAGCTCAAAAAAGTCAAGTGGCTGCGCGTGGACGTGTACGACCCGAGCGGAGCCCGCATTCGCCGCATCGAATCCAAAGTTCCGGCCGAAAACGGCCTGCAGCGCTGGAACTGGAACCTGCGTAGCGCGGGAGTCAACCGGCCGTCGATGAGCCGCAGCGAACCCGAGAACGCCAACGATCCCGGGTACGGCCCCGAGGTGAAGCCCGGACGCTATTTGTTGGTATACGAACTCGGCACGCACCGCGACAGCGCCTACGTTACGGTTCACGACGACCCGAGAGCGCCGCAGCGCGACTGGGTCGCCCAGCACGCTTTTGAAGCCGAGGTCAACGGACTGATGAGCCGCCTCGACAGCGCGGTGACGACCCTGCGCGACGCCAAAAAGAAGCTGGAACTGCTCGACAAGCTCGTGGCGGCCAACCCCGACACGGCAGCCACCAAGCAACTCCGTGCCGACCTCAAGGCCCAGCTCAAGTCGATCGAAGACCGCCGCATGGCGCTGTTTGGCAAAGAAGACGTGAAAGGCTACTTCGAGCAGCCCGAGACCTGGGACTGGAAGTATGGCCAGTTTTCAGGACACTACTGGAGCCTGCGCGGCGCCCCGTCGCCCAACATGCTCCACGCGTGGAAGTCGGCTAAAGTCGCTACTGAAGCCGAACTCAAGGCGCTGGCCACCTGGGAGGCGGAGGTTTGGAAGCCGTTTACCGCGAAAAACGCGCAGATTCCGGGAGGCTGGTAGGACTTCCAAAAAACCACAAAAAAAGCCCCGGGCTCGCGCTCGGGGCTTTTTCGTTTAGCGGCGACGACCTTGGGGTCGCGTGGGCCTGCGCGGACCTCCACCGCCCGCGGCGGCCTTGGCTACCATAGCAAACGAATCCGGAGTCGAAAGCACTGACGGGAACGGATGATCGCGTTCCGCCGGCACGTCGACGTTGATCAACTTGAGCACTGCCTGCCAGTTGCCGTACTCCTCGCGGTCGATGAACGAGTAGGCTACGCCTGAGGCTCCGGCGCGACCCGTGCGGCCAATGCGGTGCACGTAGGTTTCGGCCACGTCGGGAATATCCATATTGATCACGTGCGTGAGCTCATCGATGTCGATTCCGCGCGCGGCGATGTCGGTAGCGACCAGCACGCGGGTCTTGCCCTTCTTGAAGCTGGTGAGCGCCGCCTGGCGGGCATTTTGCGACTTGTTGCCGTGGATGGCGAGGGCGGGGATTCCGCGCCGTTCCAAATCCTTAGAAATGCGGTCGGCCCCGTGCTTGGTGCGAGCGAAAACCAATACCGATTTAATCTCTTGATTTGACTTGAGCACGTGGGCGAGCAGGTCTCGCTTCGTATTCGTGTCCACAAAAAATGCATGCTGCTCAATTTTCTCAGCGGTGCTCGAAACCGGTGCTACCGAAACCCGAACCGGGTCGACAAGCAAGTCGTCGCTGAGCTTAAGCACTTCAAACGGCATGGTGGCGCTGAAGAACATCGTCTGGCGCTCGCGCGGAAGCTTGGCAATCACCTTGCGCACGTCGTTAATGAAAC
>SYCM01000096.1 GCA_005786915.1 Bacteroidota bacterium
GATGCCGTCGGCCGTGGCTTCGCGCGCGGCAGCTCGGGCAGAATTTTGGATCGCCTCCAGGTCCCAGCTCGCCGCCTCGGCGAGGGGAATCGGTGCCAGAGTTTGGTAGCCATGGATCACGTCCAGGCCAAAAATTAGGGGAATCCCGAGTCGGGTTTCTTCCACCGCTACTTTCTGCAGGGCACGAACCTGGTCCACGCCGGCGACGTTCAGAACGGAACCGACTCCGCCCTGCTTCAGGGCGCGCACGCGCTGCTCGACCCAGTCGTTGCCGACGGGGAGGGGTCCGGTGGCGTTCCAAAATCCGTTATACTGGTTCGTTTGGCCGACGAGCTCTTGGAGCGTCATGAGGGCCAAAACGCTGTCCACGCGAGCGGAAACGGGCTTTACCTGGGCGGCGAGGAGCCCGGGCAGCAAACTGAGTACGAGGAATTTGAAGCGCATAATTAGGGGGTAAATTAAAAAGGGGAGGGGCAAAACCCCTCCCCCTAGGGGCACATCAACACCAAGTTTGTTTACTGTACCGTTACTCGAGCGATGTTTTGACCGCGGTCGCTCACGGTGCGTACGAAGTACACGGCCGGAGCCCAACCTTCGGTCCCAATGCGCGCGATGCCGTTGGCCGCTTCGGCCACGTGAACGACTTGACCCGTCAACGTGGTTACTTCGACGCGGATGGCTTCCGCAACACCCGACTCCACCACGAAGTAGCCTTGGGCCGGGTTCGGGAACACGCGGGCTGAAATTAGGCCCTCAGCCAACGAAGCGTCGGCACCGCAGGCCAAGCACGAAGCGTAGCATACCACCGGCAGGGTCGTGTTTTGGCCTGAAACGCTTTGGAATACGCGGTTGGTGAATCCGCCCGTCGTCTTCGTACACAGTGAATCACTCGAATTCGGAGCAAGCTGCTCGCTGCTCGCCCAGTTGTCCATCGAGAACTTGTATTCCCATTGCCCTGAAAGAAGGGGAATGGTTACCGTGTACACATTGTCGTTGTTCGGGTCGGTCATCTGATTGGCGTTACCGCTCCAGTTGTTGAACTGTCCGCTCACATACAAGTTGGTGAAGGTGCTGGTCAAGCCCGTCATGTCGACCTGGAAGGTGATGTTCTGCGTGGTAGCAGGAGTTGGGCAGCTTCCGTCTGTGGTGCACTCGCCAAAGCAGGTGCGCAGTCGGAAGTCGCTATTGAGAGCGGTCATGCCACGATCATTCCAAGGACCTACTGCACATGGCTTACCTGCTAAGTTTTCTTTACATCCCCAGCTCGGGCAGTTGCCGTTGAGGAAGGTGAAGTCCGACGACCATCCTATGGGCTTGCGCAACGTCTTGGTGTAGCGCGTCGTTCCCGCGATCAAAGCCATTTTGTGGTTACCTGGCACGCCCATACCGGTTCCGCCGGCAATGTACACGCCGGTGGTGTCTACGGTTTGGTTGGCCATGTTGACTTGCCACGTGGCGTACTTCACGCCCGTGCAGCTCACGCAAGACTGCCAGCACACGCCGGTCAAGATCGTGTCGCCGTTGAGGCGCGCGAAGCGGTTTGTAAACGTGCCCGTCGTCTTAGTACACGCTGAACCGGCCGTGAGGTTTTCTTGTCCGCTCCAGCCGTCCAAGGTGAACTTGTACTCGACGGAGTCGGCCGTCAACGGCAGCGTGGTGGTCCACACCGAGTCGTTTTCAGGATCAGTCAGCGGGTTGCAGCTGCCGCACCAGTTGTTCCAGGTTCCGTTCACGAAGACGCCCGTGTAGGTCGCGCCCGTGTAGCCGCGCATGTCGACGATGAAGGTTACCTGTTTTTGGGCGAAGCCGGCAAACGCCGAAAGCACCGCCACCAGAGTAAGGAGTTGTTTCATGTTAAGTGAATTAGAAATTGAGAAGGGTATGTTTATCGATTACTGAAATACGCGGATGTAGTCCACGTACATGGATTGCGGAAAAACGGTGCTGGCGTCGGGCGCTCCAGGCCAATTGCCTCCCACCGCGATGTTGGCGATGAAGAAGAACGGGGCGTTGTGGCGGTAGGTCGCCGGGCTGACGTGGCTCACGTTGATCGTGTGGTAGAGTTGGTCGTCGACCAAGAACTGAAGGGAATTCTCGACCCATACCAAGCTGAACACGTGGTAGGCTTGCGAAAAATCGCCCTGGGTGAGCGTGTAGGTTCCCGTGCGGTAAGTGCTCACGCCGCTACCCTGCACGCCCCAGTGCGCCGCGCCGTGCACTTTGTTCGGCTGGTGGCCGATGAGTTCCATGATGTCGGTTTCGCCGCAGGCGGGCCAGCCCACTTGACTGATGTTGGCTCCAAGCATCCACAGGGCGGGCCACAGACCTTGACCCTTGGGCAACTTGGCGCGGATGTCGATGCGCCCGTACTGAAACTCGCGCTTGCCTTTGGTCGTCACGCGGGCTGAGGTGTATTCGGCGCCACCGAACTGTTCCTTACGCGCGGTGATGATCATTCGGCCGTTGTCGACGCGCACATTGCTCGGGTCGTTGCGGTAAAACTGCAGCTCGTTGTTGCCCCATCCGGTCGCGCCGGTTTCGTAGTTCCACGACGAACTGCTGAGCGACGAACCGTCAAATTCCTCGGCCCACACCAGGGTTTTTCCCGGGTAGCTCGTGGGCGTCACGTAGCCGCTGTCGGCCCCGGCGTAGGAGTCGTCGTTCTCGAGGGTAACCGTAAAAAATGGATTTGGAAGCAGCACGTGCTCCGGTTCTGAAAACGAGACCCAAAGGGTTTCGTCGGGCTCGTAGGTGCTGTCTCCGCGAACCTCGAGGGCGAGCTGCGCCACCTTTTCGCCTTTGGGCCATGTCACGGTTCCCGAAAAGGCCGTGAAATCTTCGCCCGCCGTCGCAGTTTGCCCAATGAACTCCACTTTGGCCGAGGTTGCTCGGCCCGCAGGTTCGCTCAATTCGACGTTGAGCTGCTTGATTTGCGCCGTAGCGCCTTCCGAAAGGCGCACGTCGTCGGCCACCAGGTTGGGAAGCTCGACGCTCGCGCATGCGGTCAAGGCGATCAGGCCCAGTGCTGTGGTCCGCAGCATTACGGGTTAGACCTTAGGGTGAAGCGCCACAGACCGGTACCCCAGTTCACTTCGATTTCCATGCTGCGCACGCCAGTAGTAGCGTCTTCAGAAGTCCACAATATGTCGTAGGTAACGGAGTTGATGGGGTTGAACACCTCGCCGCCGTTCGCGGCCTTGGGTAGGCCAATGAACGCTCCGAGGCCCTCCATCTTCAGCTGGTCGCGGGTCGAGGTGCCGCTGGGCGGAATCAGGGTGAACGCGTGGGTTCCGCTGCCCCAGGCCACTTTGGCGCCGGTCAGTACGCTTTCGGGATGGCAGCCGTCGGCGGCTACGCCCATGTAGGTTTCGGCCCAAATGTCACCTTTGGTGTCGTACACCACGCTTCCGTCGGCTTTAAACACCCATTCGTCGTTGTACATGCAGGGACGGTCGCTGGCTGCGGTGGCGCCGATGGCCCACCAAGTTTGGCTGCCGTCGGGCGGGCCCACCCACAGCGAGCCGGCGATGGGCGCGAGCTTCCAGGTACGCTCCGTGCATCCGGTTAAGAATTCAACTAGGCCGGTGCAGGGCGGCGCGTCGTCACGGTAAATCACCACTTGCGCCGAATCCACGGCCATTCCGCCTTGGTTAAAGACGAAGTGCTTGACCGTGTAGGTGCCGGCCCGCGAAAGCGTTACGGTCGCCTCTTGGCCCTCAGCCATAGCGCCGTTGGAAACCTCCCATCGGTACATGAACGGGTTGCCCGTGGCCGAGCTGACGAGCTGAACCGTGTTGGAATCAATCATGTTCACGGTAAACGAGGCTGTCGGCAAATCTCCGAGCGGGGTCTTGCTGCCCTCATAGGGCTGGCAGGCGACGAGCAGCGCAAGTGCTGCGAGCGTCAGGGTACGTACAAAAGCCTTCATCAGTAGTTCGGGTTTTGGATTAGGGCGCCTTGCGCGGCGTCAATTTCGGTTTGCGGAATCGGAAGCCACTGGTGCTTTGGATGCTGGTAGCCTTTGGCGCCGAGAACTTCAGCGGCTTTTCCGGTGCGCACTAGGTCAAAGAAGCGGTGGCCCTCGGTGGCGAGTTCAAATCTGCGCTCACGGGCAATCGCCTCGAGAAGGGCCGATCCGCTGGCTTGCACGGGCTGCAGTCCGGCACGCACCCGCACCTGGTTGAGGTAGCCGCGGGCGGTGGCCTCGTTACCTCCGCTGCGCGCCAGGCCTTCAGCGGCCATAAGCAGCACGTCGGCGTATCGAATTACGCGCACGTTGGTGCCCCAGTTGAGTGCGGGTTCGCCGTCGGGAGACAGAGCGTCTTTGCGCGGGGCGTACTTGTACACGAAGTAGCCCGTGTTCTGGTAGCCGGGACTGTAGCTAGAACCAGCCAGGGAATCGCCGTTAATAATGGTATACGGACGGCGCGGATCGCCGGCCATGGCGTCGTACAGTTCTTGACTCACCGGGGCAAATCCCCAACCCGGAGCATACACCGGTCCGTCGAAGTCGCGCATTCCGCAAAACTGAACTCCAACATTTCCTTCGCCGTAGCCACTGCCAAACACTTCCCAACCCACGGTGGAATTCTCACTGTAGGCGATTTCAAAAACGCTCTCGGGACCGTGCTCGTTTGCGCGGGTGAAGATGTCGGCAAAATCGGGCGTGAGGGCATAGACGTTGGATTGGATGACCTCTTCGCTCAGTTGGGCGACCTGGTCCATCTTGATGTTCATGTACAAGTAGCCGCGGGCCAGCAGGGCCTTGGCGGCCCCTTGGGTGACACGGCCTTTTTCGGAACCTCCCACGCTAAGCGGCAGGTCGGGAATGGCCGCCAGCAGATCGGCCTCCACCTGAGCAAACACCGCCTCGGGCGTAGCCATCGTTACTTCGTAGTACTCTTGCGGACTCAGCGTCTTGGTAATCAGGGGCACAGAGCCAAACAAGCGCAGCAGGTCCAAGTAGAAGTAGGCCCTAAGGAACTTGGCTTCGGCGCTGGTGCGGCGCACAAAGTCGTCGCTGGCTCCCGGAACGTTTTCAATTTTCTCTAGGAACAAGTTGGCCCGGTACACGCCGCGGTAGTTCTTGCGCCAGAGGCCGGCTTGTGGGCCCAGGTTGGGTGTCAACCCAAAGTTGTCATAGGCCACAAACGAGGGCTGGTCGCTCGCGTCGCTGCCCCCGGCGTGCGCGTCGTCCGACGCCACGGTCTGCAATAGATACATGATCGAAAAGCCCGTCTGGTCGTTCCATTGCAAGACGTCGTAAACGCTTACAAGCGCTTCATACGCTTGACCGGGATTTTGGTAGTAATTGATTTCGAGCTCGCGCCCAATGGGGTCTACGTTCAAGAAGTCTTTGCCGCAGCTGGCTAGGGCCAGGCTTCCCGCGGCGATCAGGGAGAGGTGAAGCGTCTTCATTAGTTCAATGAGGTGGTAAATCCGATACTGTGCATACGTGCTTGCGGGTAAATGCCGCGGTCGACGCCAAAGCCGTTGCCGATTTCGGGGTCAAACCCGCGGTACTTCGTCAGCGTCAGCAGGTTGTTGCCTGAGTAGTACAGGCGGGTGCGCTTGAGGCCGAGCTTGGTCGCCAAGCCTTCGGGAAGCGTGTAGCCGAGCTGCGCCGTTTTGATGCGCACAAAACTGCCGTCCTCCACATAAAAATTCGAGCTGCGCGCGAAGTTCATGTTCTTGTCGAGGGCCGTCAACCTTGCGTAGTCGTTGGTGCTGCCTTCGCCCGTCCAGCGGTCGAGCGCGGAGCCGTTCAGGTTGGCCGTAGGCAGGTCGTAGCGGCGGGTGGCGTTGTAGATCTGGTTTCCGGCGACCCCTTGCACGAACACTACCGCGTCAAATCCGCCCCATCGGGCATTCAACGTAGCGCCAAACGTGAAGTCGGGCGTCGGATTGCCCAAGTAGGTGCGGTCCTCGGCGTTCAGCTCGCCGTCCTCGTTTACGTCCACAAAGCGGAAGTCGCCTGCCACCGCGTCGGGCTGCAGCAAGTCGCCTTCGGCATTGGCGTGCGCGGCCACTTCGGCCGAATTCTGAAACACCCCGTCAGTCAGGTAGCCAAAAAAGTAGCCGATGGGAAGTCCCTCTTGGATGCGCGTAATCTCAAGCCCTTGCGGACCCCAGCGCTGACCGGGCAAGTAGCCGCCGTCGTTGCCGAGGTAGACCACTTCGTTGCGCAAAAAGCTGACGTTGCCGGCCACGCGCAAGCTGCGGGTGGGGCTGAAGCTGCGTTCGTAGCCTGCCTCGAAGTCCATGCCCATATTGAGCATACGGCCCACGTTGGCGGTCGGGGCGTCGTTGCCGATGTAGTCAGGCAGCACCGGGCGGGTTTTCATGTCGTAGGTAGCACGGTGGTACAGATCGACGTTGGTGTAGAGGTACTTGCCCCAGCGCACGTCGGCTCCAAAGTTGGCTTGGCCAACCCGCTCCCAACGCAGGTCCGGGTTGGCGATTTGGCTCGGCGAGGTGCCGTTTTGCATGAATTCGTTGTAGCCAAAGCTGTAGTTGCGTCCGCCCGAAATCGTGGCGGCGTACTCGAGCGAGCCGGCGGCGTCATTGCCGCTCATGCCGTACCCGGCGCGGATTTTAAAGTTGGTGATCAGGTCTGAATTCCACCAGGCCTCGTTGTGCAGGTTCCATCCCGTCGAGATCGAAGGGAAGTAGCCCCAGCGGAAGTTGGGTCCGAACCGGCTCGACGCGTCGGCGCGCAGAATCACGGTGGCCAAGAATCGGTCGTCGTAGTCGTAGTTCATGCGGCCGAAGTAGGATTCGATCGCGTAGCGCTCCCAGCGTCCGCCGTACACGCGCTCCGACTCGGCGTTGCGGGCGTAGCTGATCGTGGCAAAGCCGAACTCGTCGGTGGGCACGTCGCGCTTGCTTCCGCCCATAAAGCTGCCGTTCACAGCCTGCGCCGAGTGGCCGGCGACCGCGTCGATGTGGTGCGCGCCAAAGTCTTTAGTGTAGGACACGGTGTTGTCCCACATCCACGAAAAGGCGCGGTTGAAGCTCTGGGTCACCAGGTTGGTGTCGAGGAAGTTGGTCGCGTTGAGGTAGTACGACGGAACAAAGCCGTTGCCCCCATAGAACGCGAGGTCGATGCCCAAGCTCGTGCGCGCCGTCAGTCCCTCAGCCAGCTTGGCCTCGGCATAGGATTGGTGCACGATTTTGTCGGACCACCCCACGTTGGTGTTGGTCAGCAGCGCGGCCACTGGATTCACCACTTCGCTCGTCACGCGGGGCGAAATCGCATAAATGCCGCCTTGGTCGCGGACCAAGTTGCTGCGCAGGACTCCGCCCACGGTGTAGGGGGACTGGCTCAACCGAAGCGGGTTGGTTTCGTACACCGGCGTGATCGGATCCATGTTCAGGGCGCGGCCCAGCGGCGAACCGAACTCCGTGTTTTCGGCCACGGACTGGCTGGTGTTGTGGGTGAAGGCCGTGCTCATGCCCACTTTAATGGCCCGGTGCACTTGATTGGTCGTGTTGAGACGGGCCGAAATCCGCTCGAAGTTCGAGCGCCCCGGAGCCACAATGCCCTCTTGGCGGTAGCGGCCCACTGACGCAAAGTAGCTGGCGTCTTTGCTGCTTTGCGCCATGCTCACGTCGATCGACTGCACGGGCGCGTTGCGGTTGAACACGGCGTCCTGCCAGTCGGTGCCCATGCCCAAAGCGCGCGGATCGGCGTAGGGAATCGCCTGTCCGGCGGCTCCAGCCATTTCGTTTTGCAGGGTGGCGTACTCGGTCGCGTTGAGCGTCGACACCTTGCGCCAGGGGTTCTGCACGCCCTGGTAGGCTGAAACGCTTACGTTCATTTGGCCTCCGGCACCCTTGCCGCTCTTCGTGGTCACAATGATGACGCCGTTGGCTCCGCGGGCGCCGTAAATGGCAGCGGACGCAGCGTCCTTAAGTACTTCAATCGTTTCAATGTCGTTGGGGTTGAGGTAGTCGATGCCGCCCCCAATCACCACGCCGTCCACGACGTACAGCGGGTCGGAACCGTTGATGGACGCCGTGCCGCGAATCCGCACTACGCTACCGGCTCCAGGCTGACCTGAATTTTGGGTGATTTGGACCCCTGCGGTGCGGCCTTGGAGCGCCTGCTCCACCCGGAACAAGCTCATGCTCTCCAAGTCCTTGGCCTTCACCTGGGCGATGGCCCCGGTTACGTTGCTCTTCTTTTGGGTACCAAAACCGACGACGACGATTTCGTCGAGTTCCGTGGCTTCAGCGCGGAGCTGGACCCGCATGCCGTTGCGCGCCGGGACCACCACCTCGGTGTAGCCGAGCGCACGGACCCGTAGCGAGGCGCCTTCATTCACTTTGACGGTGAATTTTCCTTGGGCGTCCGTAGTACCGAGTACGCTGCTCGAGGTGCTGAGCATGAGGACGGCGTTGGGCACAGGGCTTCCGCCGTCTTGCTCGACCACGCTGCCCTGAACGGTCGTGGTTTGGGATTGGCCCCAGGCCGTTGGGCTCAACGCAAGCACCGCAGCGGCGGCAAGGGCAATGTATCGCTTCATCATAGGGATAAATATCTTATGGTATATTCTACCATTAACCTTCGCAATATAGTACGCATTACTAAATGTGGTTCATGCACCTTAAATGTATTAAGTAATTGTAAAAGAATTAGTTAAGTCTAAAAATTTGTGTGTAAAATTTACACTTACTTGGGCGGTGGCGTGCAGATTTTTCGCTTGGCCAGCGCTTTTAGCGTGCTGCGGCTCGGGCGCCGCTCGGATTTCCTTGGGTATTGCACCGCAAGCACCGACCTTTGCCGCTATGAACGTACTCATCTTCGGTTCGGGCGGCCGAGAGTCTGCTTTTGCGTGGAGCATTGCCCAAAGTTCGCTGCTTTCAAACCTGTTCATCGCGCCGGGCAACCCTGGGCTTTCGGTACTCGGAACCTGCGTGAACCTCGACTGGCGCGACCGCGACGCCGTGGTCCATTTCTGCGTGCGCGAAGACATCCACATTGTGGTCGTTGGCCCCGAGGAGCCGCTGGTGCACGGACTCGGTGATTTTTTTGCCGAGCACCCCAACCTACAGCACATTCACTTCATTGGCCCCAAGGCCGAGGCGGCCCAGCTCGAAGGCTCCAAGGACTTCGCCAAAGCCTTCATGATGCGCCACGGTATCCCGACTGCCGGCTACCGCAGCTTCAGCAAGGACGAGCTCGAGGCCGCAAAGATGTACGTGCTCAGCCACGACGGGCCTTACGTGCTCAAGGCCGACGGACTCGCCGCCGGCAAAGGCGTGGTCATCCTCGATGACGTTGTCGAGGCCCTCAAAGAATTGGACGCCATGCTCGGAGCCGCCAAGTTTGGTGCGGCATCGAGCACCGTGGTCGTCGAAGAATTCCTCACGGGGCCCGAGTTTTCGGTATTTGTGCTCACCGACGGGGAGCGCTACGTGCTCCTGCCGCAGGCCACCGACTACAAGCGCGTGGGCGAAGGCCAAACGGGCCCAAATACGGGCGGAATGGGCGCCATCAGCCCGGTTCCCTTTGTGACACCCGAGGTGCTCGGTCGCGTGCATTCCGAGATCATTCAGCCGACCCTCGACGGGCTTCGCGACGAGGAGATTCCGTACTGCGGATTTATTTTCTTCGGACTCATGCTCACCGCCGACGGACCCAAGGTGATTGAGTACAACGTGCGCATGGGCGACCCCGAGACTGAGGCGGTGCTGCCGCGGATCCATGAAGATCTGCTCGCCCTAATGATTGACGCCGCCCGAGGTGAAGTGAACACCCGCCCGGTGGCCACGAAGTCCGAAACGGCCATCACAGTGGTGCTCACGGCGCCCGGTTACCCTGGAGACTACCCCAAGGGATTGCCCATCTCGGGGACCGACGCGCCCGCTGAGGGCAGCCTGCTGTTCCATTCGGGCACCGCCGAACGCGACGGCCAGCTGGTCACTCAAGGCGGACGCGTACTCGCCGTCACGGGCCTCGGCCGCGACGTGCACGAAGCAAAAACGCGAGCCTATGCCCGCGTCGATCAGATTGAATTTGAGGGAAAGCAGGTGCGCCGCGACATCGGAACGATCTACGGCTGGCCGCTCCAGTAGCCCTTAACCTTGCTGCTTCTCGTGCTTGCTCATTTCGCGGAGCCAAAACACGATTCCGCCCGCGATGATGGACCAAAGCACGACATTGGCCAGCGGACCAACGAAGGGCATCGCCTTAAAGGTCCACGCAAACAAATCACCTAATCCTTCAAAAACGGAGCGCAGCGGCATAGCAATGTACTTTTGAGATGCCCAAAGGTAACCCAACGCGACCAAATGCCCACACTCCTCTTTAGAAACGCACACCCGGGGGTCGCAGTGGTTTTAGTCGCGGTGGTTGCGCTTGCCACCGTGGGCTTGAACACGCTTTTGCTTCAGCCCATTCCGGTCACGTTGGCCCTGGCCACCGGAGTGGCAGCTTGGTTTTTCAACTTTATTTTGGTGTACCGCAGCCGCTACATTAAGATGAACTACCTGTACGGCTGGTTGTGGTTCGTGGCCGTCTTTGCCCTGAGCAGCGGGCGCCAGGGCATCCAGTGGCACACCTTGGGCGGATCACTGGCCGCGGCAACCTGGATGGCCTTGGCGTACGAAATGTCGTTTGACGAGCGAAGCGCCCTGACGCGGCGCATCAACCTCGGCTTCGTGACGGGCCTTTTGCTGCTTTGGAACGTGCGGTTTTCCTACTTCATTTTCGTGAGCCTTTGGGCCATCGGATGGGGTACCAACCGTTCGGGGCGCGGATTTCTTCAGCTCCTCATGGGCTGGCTCGTGCCTGCGGCGGCCATTGCGACCTACCATTGGACGTTGGGCGGACCGTCTGCGTTTTACGCCTGGATTGCCCCGCTGCAGCCCCGCCTCGAGGCGTTCGTTCCGAGTCCGGGCGAGGCGGTTTTGCTGTTTTGGTTATTGATGGCCGTCCCTCAAACGCTACGAGCAGCGGTTTCGGCCAAGCGCAGCAAGCGCCAAGGACTGTACCTCTCTTGGTCGGGAATTTTGGTCGCGGTCGTATGGCGCATCGCGCACCCCGACGCGTCGACGAGTGGACTCCTAGCTGTCTTTGCCACACCCCAGCTTTTGAATTTACAAGATTACCTTCCGAAGTACTGGATGCGAGTGCTCCTCGGGCCGAGCCTGCTGGCTGGCGGCCTACTAAGCGTCTTCGCGGGGTAAAAAAAGCGCCCTTAACTCGTGGGCGTCCGCGGGCTTCATTTTACCCGCGAGAATGAGGGCAAGTTGGCGACGGCGAAGGGCGCCGTCGTAGCGACGCTGTTCCTCTTCGGTCTCGGGCTCTACCGATGGAATCGGAATCGGACGCCCGAGGTCGTCAACCGCCACAAAAGTGTATATGGCCTCGTTGCACTTCGTTTGTTTTCCGGAACCCCGTTGATCCTCCATGTACACGTCAACCCAAACCTCCATGGACGTGCTAAAAGCGCGCGAGACTTTGGACTCTAGGGTTACGATGGCGCCCTGGGGAATGGCCTCGTTAAACGAAACGTTGTTCACCGAGGCAGTTACTACGGTCCGGCGGCAGTGCCGATGTGCCGCAATGGCCGCGCAGCGGTCCATCCAGCTCAGGAGCTGTCCTCCGAAAAGATTGTTGAGGTTGTTGGTGTCGTTCGGCAGAACGATCTCCGTCATCACGGTCAGTGACGCCGAGGGATTTTTAGCTTTCATTCGTGGTATATCCAAATAGCCGGGAAGTCAGACTTCAATTCGGCTTTGGCTTGTCGCGCCGAATTCGCGTCGGCAAAGGTACGAAGGGCTACTTTTTTCAGTCCCACCTTAGATTGGAGCACTTGGGCGGGATACCCGGCTTGGCGCAAATTGGCTACGAGGCGTTCGGCATTGCCGCGCTCTTCAAAAGCGCCCACGACGAGTGCGTAGGCGCCCTCTTCGGCGTCCTCAGAAGCTACAGGCGCTTTGGGGTCGCTTGAGGGGGCAGTTTGGGTGGACGATGCGGGAGATGGACTCGATTCTTCGCGAGCCTCAGATGGTGCCGCAGGCGCGATGGCAGAGGAAACGTTTTCGCTCAAAGCGGGGGCGGGTGCCGCCATCAGGTCGCGCAGGTAGTCTTGAGCGTCGTTCCACCAAGCCTCGCTGGCTAAACCGATGGACTTCAGGTGCTCGCGTTGCGCGTTCCACCAGCCGTGCAGCTCGGTGCGGACCGAAGCCGACTGCACCATGCCGCGCACGTCGTCTTTGGTTCCACCGATGGCGGCCAGTCCGAGGGCGCCGGCCACCACAGCCGCGGCTTGCCAGGATCGAACCCGGGGGGCGGGGCGTTCTACCCGTTCAGGAGTAAATGCTTTGGCCGGCGCCAAAAGGTCCATGCGGAACATGGGAAGCCCGAAGGAATCCGACAGGAAGTTGGCTTCGAGGCTCGCCTTAAAGATCCAACTCGAATCGGCCCGGCGCACTGAGCCCACGCCCTGAATGTTGAGGCGGTCGCCGCGCTCCAAAATGCGCTGCCATTCTGAGACCTGTGCGGCAATGCCCGCGAGGGCTTCGGCCGCCGAAAGTCCTTCAATTTTTGCGAGGTGGTTGAGCACCACCTGGGGGTCGCCTGAGGCGTCGGGCGAAAACGACACGCGGCGTGCCGGGGGTAAAATCAGTCCGGCGGGCAGCTGAATTTCGGCTCCGTAGCGGCGCACGCTAAAGGTGCCTAAATGGGGCACCACCACGCTATCTTCCTGAAAGAGAAGGAATGCGAGGTGCAGGTCTAAAGCGTAGTGAAGCGAGGCCATAATTCACGAATTTAACCACCATCACCGCACAAGCATCAACTTATCAACGAGAGTTATGAACAGGTTATCCCCAAAACCGGCAACGAGCAGCCAGCAACTAGCAACCAGAAGCTAGTAACTAAAAGAGTTTCCGGTACCCGTGGCAGTAGGGGGTTCCGCCCTTGAGGTCGTAGTAGTCTTGGTGGTAGCCCTCGGCGGAGTAAAAGGGCGCCGCCGGCAGGAGCTCGGTAGCCACGTCGTAGCCCTTGGCGCGCAGCAGGGCAATGAGCTCGGCTGCTTGTTTGCGCTGGGTTTCGTTTTGGTAAAACACCGCGCTGCGGTACTGCGGACCAAGGTCGGGTCCTTGGCCGTTGCGCTGGGTCGGGTCGTGGGTTTCAAAAAACGTGCGGAGCACGGCATCGGCCGTGGTGCGCGCAGGGTCAAACTCGACCAAGCAGGCTTCGTAGTGCCCCGTTTTTTTTGTGCACACTTGCTCGTAGCTCGGGTTTTCTACGTGTCCGCCCGTGTAGCCCACGGTGGTGGCGACCACGCCGTCGATGCGCTTGAGAAAGTACTCGGTGCCCCAAAAGCAGCCCGAGGCGAGGATCAGGGTTTCGTTACCGGGTTGAGCAGGGGCAGCGGGCAGAAGCGACACGGGCGAGGAAGATTTAGAGGGTTGGGCGCAGGCCGAAACGGCGCTAAGGGCACCGAGAAGGCAAAGATGAAGAACACGACGCATACCGAAGTAACGCAGCTCGAGCCAAAGGGTTTACATACCCATGTCTTCTCCGCCACCGCCGCCCATGCCGCTGGGGCCCATTCCGCGCCCGCTGCGCTGTACGCTGCGGTCTTGCTTGCCGAAGTTGTACTGAAGCGTCACAAAACCAATGCGGCTCTCGCGGTAGCGCATGAAGTAAATGTCGGTGAAGGGCGGATGCTGTTCGACCTGAAAGCGGCGCTGCTTGAACACGTCGCTCAGGCGCAGGGTCAGCGAGAGCTTGTTTTTCACGAGGTCGTACTTGTATCCGAGGTCCCAAGCCTGCATGCCTTTGAAGTAGCCTTGGCCGGTTGGACCCGCGCCCATTTGGTTGAACGTGAGCTGAATTTGGTGCGCCGGCGTAGGATTGTACATCGCATTGGCGCGCCCCGACCAACCGAAGCCCGACTGCGTGAGTCCGGCCTGGAGGTTTTGGGCGTTGATCACCGACCAGAACGCGTCGGCCGAGGCCTGGAGGCTCAGTTTTTTACCGAAACGGGCCATGGTGTTGGCGCTCAACCCGAAACGGTCCCGCGTGTCGAAGTTGGACCAGGTGACGGTGACCAACCCGGTGGGGTCGACCTGAACGTAGCGCGAAAACATGTTGGTGGTGTGCTGCACGTAGCTGTTGACCGTCGCCGAACCCCATTTGGCGTACTTGGCGGCACTGACCTCAAACGCATGCGTGTATTCGGGCATCAACTCGGGGTTTCCCTTGCGGAACGACTGGGGGTTCGAGTAGTCGACGATCGGATTCAGCTGCTCTTCGCCCGGGCGGTTCACGCGCATAGCGTAGCTCGCTTGGAACTCGGTGCCCTTTTTGGGGGAGTAGGTGACAAAGGCGCTCGGAAAGTAGCCTGGGTAGATGAAGTCCAGCTGGCTCCCGGTTTTCAAAATGAAGCTGAGGTTGGCGACCTCGTAGCGCATTCCGACCTGGGCCTTCCATTTGGGACTGAATACGTAGCCGTAGGTGGCGTAAAGTGCGTGCACCCACTGCCATTGGTCCACCGACTGGGTGCGCAAGGTGTCGTCGAGAAAGTTGCTGCTGAAGGGCGAGGTCAGGTACTTGGCGTCGCGCCGGCTGTCGCGGGCAAAGTAGGTACTCCGGCCTCCGAGGCTGAGCTTGCTCTTGCTGTTGAGCACTTGCTCGGCGTCGGTTTGCAGGTTGAGGTTGCGGGTGGACTCGAGGGTTTCGAAGCGCTGCAGGAAAACACCTCCGTAGGTCAATTGGGCGGGGTACCCCGCGTCGGCCGTGAAGGTGTTGTTATTCCACTCGTCGCGTTCGCGGTCGGCGTAGTTCACGTCGACGGTCCATTTTTCGCCTTCGGTCTTGAACTTGCGCTCGAGCCGCAGGGCGACGTCGCCGTTGGCGGACTGGCGGTCGCTTTCGGCCCGTTGCACGGCCGTCAGTTTGGAAGAAGCCGAGGTGTTCTCGTAGGAGGTGGTGTCCTTCTCGGTGCGCTGGTCTTGGTTCAGTCCGACCGAAAGGTTGGCGGTCCACACCTTGTTGAGGGGCAGGTCGACGCCCAGACGGCCGTTGAGCCCGCCGCCCAGGTTGGTGCCGTAGGACCAGTGCTTTTGGGTGTAGGCGGTGTCGGGAAAGAAAAAGTTGCGCTCCACGGTTCCGCCCGAAAAGTTGCGGCGGTGGTCCCACGCGAGGTTGGTGAACACACGGACCTTGCCCACGGGTACCGAAAGGCTGGTGGAGGCATTGTACTTGGCGTTGGTTCCGACCCCGACGACCACGTTGCCGTTGAGCGGAAGCTCGCGGTTTTTCTTGGTCACGATGTTGATCACGCCGCCCGAGCCCTGCGCGTCGAACTGGGCACCGGGGTTGGTGATGACCTCGACGCGCTGCACGCTTCCGGCGGGGAGGCGGTCAAAGGCGTTGGAGCCGCTGAAGCCCAGCAGCGAGGCGGGGCGCCCGTCGATGAGCACCGTAACGTTTTCGTCGCCGCGCAGCTGTACGTTGCCGTCCATGTCGAGCGAAACGTTGGGCACTTGGCGCAAAATGTCGGTTCCTGTTCCGCCCTGCACGTTGAGGTCCTGGGCGACGTCGTAGACCTTGCGGTCCATTCCGAGCAGCGCACGCGCCGACTGGGCTTCGACTTTGGCCTCCTCGAGCTCGGTAGTGCTGGCGACGGCCTTCATGATGCCGAGCTTGATGGGCGTTCCGCTGGCCTCAATGGGGCGCATCAGCGGCTGGTAGCCGAGCGGACGGGCCACCAGGCGGTAGCTGCCGTTGGGCACGCTCAGCTGAAACTGGCCCTGGGTGTTGGTCACCGTCTGGGCAACCGGCCCTTGAGGCCCCATGACGCGCACCGCCGTATTGGGAATCGGCTCTTCTCCGTCCATCACCTGGCCAACAATCAAAGTTTGCGCGAGCAGCGGGCTCGCGGCGAGGGCCAAGCAGAGGGCGAGGGTGCGTAACATGTTCATCAGACGGTGGCTTGGGTCAAAGGTTTAGTGGGGGGGGCGAAGTTCGCGGCGCCTTTACCGCAAAAATCCGGCCGAAACCAGTCGCTCGGCGATTTGAACGGCATTCGTCGCCGCACCCTTGCGCAGGTTGTCCGACACGATCCAAAGGTGGATCGAGCGGTCGCAGACCACGTCTTCGCGGATGCGGCCCACGAACACTTCGTCGCGGCCCTCGGCAAAGCGGGGCATGGGGTAGGCCTTGGCGGCGGGGTCGTCCTGCACCACCACGCCGGGCATCGCCGCCAAAAGCTGGCGCACCTCGTCGAGCGAAGGGCGGGCGTCGCGAAAGGTCACGAGCACCGACTCGGAGTGTCCGCCCTGCACCGGAACCCGCACCGCGGTGGCGCTCACGCCCACCGAATCGTCGCCGAGGATTTTCTTGGTCTCGTGGTGCAGCTTCATCTCCTCTTTCGTGTAGCCGTTTTCAAGGAACACGTCGCAGTGCGGAATGCAGTTTTTATCAATCGGGTAGGCGTAGGCCATGGGGCCGTCAAAATGGCCGGAGCGTTCGTTTTCGAGCTGGTCCACGGCGGCTTTGCCCGTGCCCGTCACGCTTTGGTAGGTGCTGACGCGCACCGTGCGGATGGGGTGGGCGTCGTGCAGCGGCTTGAGGGCCATCACCAATTGAATGGTCGAGCAGTTGGGGTTGGCGATGATCTTGGCGTCGGCCGTCAGGGCGTCGGCATTGATCTCGGGCACCACGAGCGGAATTCCCGGTTCCATGCGCCACGCGGAACTGTTGTCGACCACAAAGCAGCCCACCTCGGCGAACTTGGGCGCCCACTCGAGCGAGGTGCTACCGCCCGCCGAAAAGATGGCCAAGTCGGGCTTCAGGGCCACGGCCTCCGCCAGCGTGAGCACGACGTAGTCGGCCCCGTTCCAGTTCAAAATGCTTCCCGCGGATTTTTCGGAGGCCACCGGAATAAATTCCGTGACCGGGAACGCGCGTTCCACCAGGACTTTTCGCATGACTTCGCCGACCATTCCGGTGGCGCCAACTAGAGCTAAACGCATAGCGCGGCAGGGGTTTTTAGTATTGCGGCAAAAGTACGGACGATGAAGAGGTTAATTGCGTTAAGCCTGGGGCTGCTGGCCTCGCGTGCCGGAGCCCAGTGGGGCCCGTGGACTGAAGATTGGTCGGGGGGCCTCGCAACCTGGCAGGGCGACACTTCGGCCTTTGACTGCGGAGAGGAACTGCGTTTGGCGGCTCCCGCGGCGGGAACCTATGCGCTGTGGCGCGACGGACGGGGCGCCAGGCCGGCCCAGGCCTCGGGCCGCGTAACGCTCGATTTCAATCCATCTTCGGTCAATTTTGCGTTTTGGGAGGCCTTGGACTCTTCGGCGTCGGGCGGCTACCGGCTTGAATTTGGGCGGACCAACGACCAGATTCGGCTGCTTCGGCGCTCCGACGGCCTGCTCTTGGCCGCCAGCCCTTCGGGCTTGCTCAACCGAGTTGCCACGGTCCTCCACTGGTCCTGGACGTGGTCTGCCGACGCTGGGCACCGCCTCTCGTGGCAGCTTCGCGACACCCTGGGGGCGGTGGTCGACAGCGGCTCGGCCTGGGGCAACGCCGATTCCTCGCTTTCCCACCTCGGCCGGGTGCGCTTCGGAGCCACCGTGACCGCCACGCGCACCCGAGCCGTGGGCTGGGGCCCTCTGTCGTTCAGCGCCTCGGAACTTCGGCGCCCGCCCACCTACCGCCGCGCCGGCCTCGGCGACGTCGCGGTCACCGAGATTTTGGTGGACCCCGAGCCCCAGGTGAGCTGGAGGTCGGCGCCTGAGGACTTTGTTGAACTCTTGGTGAACGCGGATTCCGTCCGAAGCGCCGTGGGCTGGACCTTCAGCCACGGAAGTGGCCGCTGGACCTTGCCCGACCGGTTGCTGCAGCCCGGGGAGCTGCTGCTGCTCGCCGACGCCCGAGCGGCGTGGCCCGACTCCCTGCCGATTTGGGACGTTCCGCTGGTCTTGAGCGCCTCGCCCGCCTTTTGGTCCCTAGCCGACGCCGACGGGCAGAAGCTGGCCTGGGGCCGCACCCAGCCCGAAATGCACCAGCCCGCCGACAAGGCCTTGGGAGGATGGTCCCTCGAGAGCGATCCCTCGCTCGCCGCGCTGCCGCGCGCCTGGCAGTCCTCCCGCAACGCCTTGGGTTCAAGCCCCGGCCGCCTCGAGTTTAGCCCGGTGGGCCCTCGCCAGGGCGGAATCCTCGGTCTGCTCGCCGACAGCGTGCTGCACGTCGACTGGCGGCACCCTCTGCCCTTGGAAACGCCGGCGCACTATCCCCTGGACTCGGCGGCGCTGGTCCGCTTTGCCGGCGGACCCTGGGTTGCCTCGCGCCCCCACGCCGAGCGCACCGCCCTGCGCTGGGTGGGATCATCTGCTGAGGACCATTGGCCCGGAACGCCGGGCGAAGCGTGGGTGCTCCCGATGCGCCCC
>SYCM01000097.1 GCA_005786915.1 Bacteroidota bacterium
AACCGAGCTGCCCCTCGACGAGTCGGCCGACCCGCAGCGCAAGGGCCTCAACGCCTACGCGCGCAGCAAGTTCGACGCCGAAATGCAGGTGCGCCGGGGCGAGGTTGAAGGACTTAACGTGCTCATTTTAAACCCTTCGGTAATTTTAGGCCCTCCCTTTTGGAGCGACGGAAGCAGCCGCCTTCTGCGCAGCGCGGCCAAGGGGCTCCCCGCCGTGCCTGGCGGAAGCACCGGCTGGGTTGACGTACGCGACGTGGCTGATGCCGTAGTGCACGGCCTGCGCCAGCCCTCGTGGGGCGAGCGCTACATCGTGAGCGGCAGCAACCAAGCGTTTGAAGCGTTTTATGGCGGAATTGCCGACCGCCTCGGCAAGCGCCGAGCGCCCGTGGTGCGCGCCCGATGGCCCTACGAACTGGCGTGGCGCCTGCTCGCCGCAGTGGAGGCCCTTGGCGGGCCCACCGCCCAACTGACCCGCGACAGCGTGCGGGCCGCGACCAACCAAGGCGGATACCGCAACGACAAGGCGCGCGGCTGGGGCCTTGACTTTCGTCCCTTCGGGAAAACGCTCGACTGGATCGCTACGGCGTGGAAGTGATTCCGTTTACCCACTTCAAGGGTTGGCTTAGCAGCTCCGAGGCCGACGCTCTCCTCGACACAATGGTAGCGCGCCGCGACTGGACCCAAGGGCGCATTCGCATGTTCGGTCGAGAGGTTCCCGAGCCCCGACTGACGATTTTTGAAGGCGACCTGGGCGTGCGCTACACCTACGCCCACCGCCCGCTGGTCGGCCGCGGGTGGTCGCCTGAGCTCGAGGCCCTCCGGGGCCGATTGGCCCGCGAGTTCGGCATCCCGACCAATACCGTGCTAGCCAACCTATACCGCGACGGCCGCGATTCGATGGGCTGGCACCGCGACCACGAACCTGAACTCGGACCCGACCCCCAGGTGATCAGCCTGAGCCTCGGAGCTCCGAGGGATTTTGACGTTCGGCGCGACCTTGACCGATGGACCCAGCGCTTGGTGCTCCAACACGGCGACCTGCTCGTTATGGGTACAAAAAGCCAAACGAATTGGACCCACTGCGTACCAAAAAGGCTAAAAATCACAAATTTGCGCATAAATTTGACGTTCAGGCAGGTTTTTTGTTGAACCCCCCGTTGTTCGTTTATTGATGCCCTTCTAGGGCCAAATCGACACTAAATCATGCGCGCCCTTCGCCTTCAGCTCCTCATTTGGTGCGGCTTAGTCTTAGCCGACGGCTGCAGCAGAGGTGCGGACGAGTCTGAATCGAGTTTGGTCCCTCAGTTTGCATGGTCGGACCTAATGCGTCCACTCAGTTATCCGGGCCCGCTGACCGAAGGAGATTCTCTTATCGACCTCAAAAGCCTACGCTTCGTGGCCAACCTGTCTGAGGGTGCGTTCGACAGCCTCCGCGCCGTGGCCAACGACTCCCTTTTTGCCAACGTAGCCGAAACGCCCTACATGTCTCAGCTCGAGGGCATGGCGCAGCTCGAGGCCTGGCGCCGCGATCTGGGCCGCGTGGCCTACCAGGCATTTAACGTGCGCGGAATCTTCAACCAAGGGAGTAAATCCTACGACTCGTACGTGTTCGGCCGCTGGCAAACCGACCTCTGGGGCGACCAGTACTTGGTTATTGCCATTGCCTGGAACGCCCAGCGCCGCGTGACCGGGGTGGTGATGTGGCGCACGCCGTGGCCGATCGAAACGGAACGCCCCCTTGTGCCCAGCCGCACTCCCGACAATTTTCACTTTTATTCCGCCACTCGACTCGGAAGCGATTCGGCCGCCATAAAAGCTATGGACTTCACCACAGCGATTTACCGAAACAACCTGCGCGTCCAGCAGCAGCTCTTGGCCGACACCGTGGAGTACCACGACGCCCAGGGAAGGTTTGGCTACTTCGACCGCGCCACCGTCCTCGACCTGCTGGACCACCGGCCCAAGGACCACGTGCACCACGTGCTGCGCTACACCTCGGTGATCCCCTGGAACATGCTTCGGTTCGACCGCGAAATGGCCGCCGTGGTCACCTACGAAGAATGGGAAGACAAGGCCACCCGGCAGGTCCGCGTGTACTCGTTTTGCCGGCTCTACTTCTTTGACCGGAACGGCAAAATAGACAACCTCGTATTCAGCCGGCGCCTCGTGCACCCCGTGGGTCGCTACCCTCTGGTCGAGTAAGCGCTTACTGCCCCAGTTCGCGCAGCAGGGCCGCGATGCGCTTGGCGGCGGTCTCCTCGGTTTTGGCGGAACCAATGTGGTGCAAGTGGTTGCGCTGCCGCCCCGGGAGCAGGCGCTGAAACGCCCGCTCGACGTCGGGATCAAATCCAAATACTTCGGCAAGGCTGGCGGGAACGGGCATTCCGTAACGGCTCGTATCGGGCCGCAGGGTCATTTGGGCCATGCTCCCCACCCGAAGGCCGTGGGCGTCGAGCCGCGCCTTCGAAACCATGATCATGAATTCCCCCGCCCCGGCGGTGCCCAGGGCGCAGGGCCACTCCTCGCCGTCGTTGAGCTGCGCAATCAAGCGCTTAATCTTGGCATCCCGAATCGGAGCCGCAACCTCGGCAGGGACCGCGGCGTAGCGCATTCCGCCCAGCACTTCACTGACCGAAATCGCCGTCGCAAATTCCCAAAGCCGATCCACCCGAGCTTAGATGTGGGCCAGCATGTCGTCGACCAGCGCGTCGAGGTCGTAGCGCGGACTCCAGCCCCAGTCGCGGCGCGCCTCGGCGTCGTCGATGCGCTGCGGCCAGCTGTCGGCAATGGCCTGGCGAAAGTCCGGGGCGTAGTCCATCGCAAATCCCGGCATGCGCTGGGCAATGGCGGCGCCCAGTTCCGCTGGCGTGAAGTCGACGGCTGCCACGTTGTAGCTAGTGTTTACGCTAAGCGCCTCCTTGGGAGCGGCCATGAGCTGCAGGGTGGCGCGAATGGCGTCCTCCATGTGCATCATCGGCAGACGGGTGCCGGCATCCAAGAAGCTGGTATAGCGGCCTTCGCGGCGCGCGGAATGGAAGATGTCAATGGCGTAGTCGGTGGTGCCGCCGCCCGGGGGCGTCTTCCACGAAATCAAGCCCGGGTAGCGCAGCGAGCGCACGTCCACGCCAAACTTTTGGCGGTAGTACTGGCACCAAAGTTCGCCGGCAAGCTTGCTGACCCCGTAGACGGTGGTCGGATCCATAACGGTGTACTGCGGCGTGCCAACGCGGGGGGTGTTGGGTCCGAAGGCGGCAATAGACGAAGGCCAAAAGACGCGGTCCAGCAAGCCTTCTTTGGCCATGTCGAGCACGATGAACAGCGTATCCATGTTGAGCGCCCAGGCCTTTTCGGGCATTTTTTCGCCCGTGGCGCTGAGCATGGCGACCAGCTGGTACACCTCGCGAATGCCTTCGCGTTTCACAAGGGCGCGCAATGCCGTCGCGTCGGTGGCGTCGAGGGCCACGCAGGGCGCCGTAAGGGCTTCCGCCCGCAAATCTGCGGCCCAGACCTGGTCGGCTCCGCCTTCCTGACGCAGCGCGGCCACGAGTTCGGTGCCGATTTGGCCGCCGGCTCCGAGAACTAAAACCTTGTTCATAGGGTCAAAGTTAGGTGCCGAACGGGCGCGATGGGGGCTGAAGAATGTCATGTTTCGCACTCGGCAAGATTGCCGAACTTTGCAGCATGGACCTTTTGCACGAACCGCAATCCGATTCGCCCAAAAAGCGCCGCAAACCGGTGCTCCGCAACCTGTACGACCGCGCCACTCTGGAGCGCCGTCTGGCGGCCGAGCCTTTTGCGCGGCGCACGGTTTCGTTTTACCGCTACGTGCGCCTAGAGGACCCCAAGGCAGTGCGCGACCAGCTCTTCGCCGAGTGGGACGCGCTGGGCGTCTTTGGCCGGGTGTACGTCGCCCGCGAAGGCATCAACGCCCAGATCAGCGTACCCGAGCCCCACTGGACGGCGTTTGCCGACGCCCTCTACGCCTGGCCGGAATTCGACCGCATGCCCTTCAAGTTCGCCGTAGAAGACGACGGTAAGTCGTTCGTCAAGCTCACGATCAAGGTCCGCCACCAAATTGTGGCAGACGGCCTGGCCGAAGACGCATACGACGTGACCGACGTGGGCCGCCACTTGACCGCCGCCGAGTGGAACGCGCTGATGAAGGACGGCAACGCCGTGGTCGTCGACATGCGCAACCACTACGAGTCTGAGGTGGGCCACTTCGAGGGCGCAGTGCTGCCCGAGGCCGACACCTTTCGCGAGGAGTTGCCTGAGGTCCTGGCCAAGCTGCGCGGCAAAGAGGACGCTCCGGTGCTGCTGTACTGCACGGGAGGGATCCGCTGCGAAAAAACTTCGGCCTACCTGAAGCACCACGGGTTTCAGAACGTGAACCAGCTGCACGGCGGAATCATCGACTACATCCGCCAAGTGAAGCAAGAGGGCCTCGAGAACACGTTCAAGGGCGTAAATTTCGTGTTTGACGAACGCCTGGGCGAGCGCATCAGCGACGACGTCATCGCCCACTGCCACCAGTGCGGAACCCCTTGGGACCGCCACACGAACTGCGCGAACAAAGCCTGCAACCTGCTGTTTTTGCAGTGTCCGAGCTGCGCGGAACAGCACGAAGGCACCTGCTCCAGCGAGTGCCAGGAAGTCATTCACCTGCCCGAGGAGGCGCAGGCCGAAATCCGCCGCAACGTCGGCTCCCAAGGCGGAACCAAGCGCTTTCACCGCGCCCGCCCCGAAGAATTCAACCAGGGCGCTTTTGCCCCCAAAACCACGTAACACAACCCTCGTTATGCCGTTTTACCACCAACTCGGAAGCATTCCGGCCAAACGCCACACGGTGTTTGAAAAGGCCGACGGATCGGGCATTCACTACGAACAGCTCTTCGGAACCGAAGGCTTTCACGGAATGGCCTCGCTGCTCTACCACCTGCACCGCCCGACGATGATCCGCACGATTTCGGAACCCGTCGACGCCCGCCCC
>SYCM01000098.1 GCA_005786915.1 Bacteroidota bacterium
CATGTCCGCGTGCCTTCAGCCACTCGACCAGGTGCAGGGGCTGGTCGGCGTAGGCGCTCATGTGGTCGGCGGGCACGTTGAGAATTTGCTCGGGGACCTCAGCCGAATAGGCCTTGCCCTTGAACAGCCGGTGCGGATTTTCTTCGAGGAGTACGACCGAAATCGGGTGGGCATGGGCGCGAAGCAACTCAATCAGGGCGAGGCTGCCGCTGAGGCCGCCTCCGACAATCAGGTGGGTGCACGACGAGGAATTCATACCGCGAAGGTATTAAATTCCTATTAAATAAGTAGGAGTTTAACGAGGGCGGACCTTAACGGCCTTCGGGGTAGTCTTTAAGGGCCACGGCCACCTCGTTGCGGCGGTTGATCACATCCCATGGGGCGTTGTAACCCATGTACATGAACGCCCCGGCGGGCTGCAGGCCTTCGCGGGCGAGCTGTTCGCCCAGTTGGCTGCATTTGGCGCTGATTTCGCGGTCGTTGGTGAAGCCTCCGTAGCGCAGCACGGCGAGCACCTTGGGGGCTTCTTCAGCCACGACCACGCGGCCCGAGTTCGGTTGCGGGAGGTCAGTGGCCGCGTACTGCTTGGGCATCACAAAGTACATGGTGGCGGAATCGCTCAGGTTCATGACCACCGGCGCGGTCATGGCGATTTTTTGGCTCCGGGCGTTGGCGCCAAAGATGTAGCCCGCGATTTCGCGGAACCCGTTGGAGCCTGACTGGTCAAACGACGCCGATCCCACCGCCGTTCGCGCCACCACCATCGACGGGTAGTAGCGAATTTCAACGTCACCAATTCTGCGTAGTACGCGGTATTCGGGGGTTTCGATTCCGGGCGACGAAAGGCTGTAGGCGGCCACCCCGATAAGGGTTGCGGCGCCAAGGGCTGCGAGGGTCCACACGATTTTAGGCTTCATTAGGGTACCTTGGTTTAACCCCCAACCCGGCCTAATTGTTTGCGCCTCAGGCTCAAAGTGCTAGAAGGCCAGCACGTTCACGTCGTCGAACGCGTTGGCCCGCTCGGCGGAGTAGGGCGTCAGGCGTCCGCGCGTGCCGATGAGGTGCAGCCGGTAACCGAGGCCCACCAGGAATTCGGCGAGTTCGCGCGGGCTGGTTTCGGCGAGCTCGAGGGCGGTCCGGTTGATTTCGATTAAAATCAGCGGGCGGTCGCGTTCCAAGCGCTCCCGCATCCCGCGAAGTGCCCGAAGTTCCGAGCCTTCGATGTCGATTTTGACGAAGTCCAGTTTGCGCGCGGTGGCGGCTTGAAGGGCTTCTCCGGCGTTCCGAAGCTCAATGGACCCCAGCGATTCGTCGGCCGCACTGGTGCGGAACACGGTCGCCGCCCCTTCGTTGTGGGCGACGCTGCCCGCCTGGGGCAGAAAGAGTTCGACGGTGGCGTTGGCGTCGCTCAGTCCAAACGGATGCACGGTGACGGTATGGGTCTGGGCCGCGTTGAGGGCCAAGGTAGCGCGCAGCTGCTCCAGCATTTTGCGGGAGGGTTCAAACGAGTGAACCTCGCCGCCGGGTCCGGCCAGCTTGCTCATCCACAGGCTGTATTCGCCTTGGTTGGCGCCCAGGTCGACGCACGTAAAGCCTGGTTTGATGTAGCGCTGCAGCACAAAAATGGGCGGCCAGGAATGGGCTCCGCGCCAAAACATCTTGGCGCCCAGGTTGGTCGAAAGCTCGACCCGAAAGGTCATGCCGGCAGAACGGTAGGTCGTGAAGCCCGTTTGGCCCTTCAGCGCCGAGTGAAAAAGGCTCTTGAGCAGCTTGGCGGCATAAAATCCGCCCGGAATCTGGGCAAAGGCACGGGAAACGGAACCGGCGAAGGAGGCGAGCTTCATCTATAGGCTGTTGGTCGGTGGCGCAAAAGGCGCGCGCGGTGGCGCAGTCGGCCCGAAGGTACAGCGTCCCGTGCCGTCTGTGGGCGCTATTACGGCCAATTTTGCGTTAAACCCTCATACATGAACCGCCGTACCTACCTCTTTTTGGGCGTTGCCGCCCTCCTTGCCGCCAATGCCGTGGCCATGCTGTTCACCGACGAAGTTCAGTGGAGCGCTTTTGATTTCGCCGTAGCCGCCCTGCTGCTGGGCGGAGCTGCCCTGGCCGTAGATTGGGTCTGGACCAAGATCAAAGGCCGCCGATCCCGCATCATTGGGGCGGTTGCCGTGCTCCTGGTGCTCGCCCTAATTTGGGGCGAATTGGCCGTGGGCCTCTTTGGCAGCCCTTGGGCCGGGAACTAACGCCCGGAGCGCATCACTTCATCTTAGCCAAAAGCTCCTCGCTCGATTCCAGCTTGCCGCCCGATTCGGCGATGGCCTGCTTGGCCTGGGCCTTGGCCTCTTTGGCCTTTCCGGCGCGGAACAGCAGCCAGGCATAGGTGTCGCGGAAGCTCGGGTCTGCGCCTTCCGTGAGCTTGGCGCCCATCAGGCGGGCGGCCTTCAGGGCCACTTCGGCGTCGATGCCCTCGGTTTCGGCGATCGGCCAAAGCATTCCGTTGAGTCGCGCGAGTTCGAGTTGGGCTCCCCACTCGGTGTCGAGCAAGGTCATGAGGTAGGCCCATTCCTTCTTGCGCGAAGCCCACTGCGCCGCAAGTTGGTTGGGTTCGACGTCGGCGCCCCCGTGCTGGGCGGCAAAGGCGAGGGCCGCAGGAAGTTCCTTTTGGGTCGGCGCCGCCATGACCCGCTTAAAGATTTGGTTTTCGATGAAGCCGTTCCACGCGGATTCTCCGGCAAACGCCTTCCACCGAAGGGCATCAGCCACCACCGCGTCGGCCCGCTCGGGAGTCAAGCTCGAGAGCGACAGCACCGCCCACTGAACTTCAACCGGCGCGTCCGGGTGCTCGACCAACCAGGCTTCGACTACTTCGGGGGCGGGCCCTTTGACGCGCTGCTTGCTGTAGCGGCTCCGCACGAAGTCGGGAAACTCGGGGTTGGGCTGGTCAGGTTGGAACCCGATGGCGCCGCTGCTGCTGTAGGCGTCGGCCTTGATTTGCTCCAGGTACTTAGCGGCGTCGGCGTTGTAGCCCACGTAGTAGGCGGCCCGCTGGGGGCTGCTGTTGGGGTCGTAGAGCACCACAGTGGGGTAGCCGGTGGGGCGAAAGCGCACTGCAACCTGACCGCCCTCGCGTTCGGCGTCGAGTTTTACCGGAACCAGGTAGTTGTTGGCAAAACGGGCCACGTTGAGGTCCTCCCAGGTGGTGGTGTCTTGGACCTTGCACCATCCGCACCAGTCGGTGTAGAAGTCGATGAGAAGG
>SYCM01000099.1 GCA_005786915.1 Bacteroidota bacterium
GCGCGACCTGATGGTGATCGACCTGATTGCCCACAACGACTGGAGCCGCCCCATTTACTTCTCGACGACGGTCGGAAGTTCGCCCAGCGCCTTCTTCTGGCTTCAGGACTACCTGCAGCTCGAAGGGGTGGTGTACCGCTTCACGCCCTATGCTACGCCGAGCGCGCCCAACGGGTACGAGTTCGGAACCGTGAATACGGCCAAGACGTACGAGCTGATGGTGAACCCCGAAGGGGCAGCCGGCAAGTTCAATTTTGGCAACATGGAGGTGCCCGACGTGTTCTTGGACGAGACGGTGCGCCGCTCGACCTTCAACCTGCGCGCCACCTACGCCCGCACGGCCCTGGCTCTGGTGCGCGAAGGCAAAAAAGACCAAGCGCTCGAGGTGCTGAATACCGCAGCCGCCAAGATGCCGGTGTCGAAGCTGGGTTACGACTACTTTACGCTCGGTTTGATTGAGGGCTATTTCGCGGCGGGCGACGCCAAGGCGGCCACGAGCTTGCTCGAGGGCTTCAAAGCCGACATTGTGCAGCGCCTCGAGTACTTCGGCCAGTTCAAGGGCAAGAAGGCACGTCAAGTGCGCGGAGAAGTCGACGCGAACCTGCAGTTCCTGCAGATGCTGGCGCGCATGAACCTGCAGTACACGGTAGGCATGGCCCTGACCCAAGAGTCCTACATGGCGGACCCCATGGTGCAGATGTACGAGAAGTACGCACGGCAGTTTGGGGTTGCTCAACCGCAGCAGTAAGGCTGACGCGATCGTGCCAAAAAAAAGCGGGGGCCTCAGGGCCCCCGCTTTGCGTTGCGCGCGGTCCGCATGCGCGGACCGTCACCGCCGTAACTACAGCGTGCCCCGGCGTTCCTGCTCGCGCTCGATGGACTCGAAGAGGGTCTTGAAGTTGCCTTTTCCGAAGGACTTGGCGCCCTTGCGCTGGATGATTTCGATGAATACGGTGGGGCGGTCCATCAGCGGCTTGGTGAACAGCTGCAGAAGGTAGCCCTCGTCGTCGCGGTCGACCAAGATTCCGAGCTCGCGAAGCGGAGCCAGGTCTTCGTCAATCTCGCCCACGCGGTCGAGCACCTCGTCGTAGTAGGTGTCGGGCACCGTCAAAAAGTCGACGCCGCGGGCGCGCAGGGCCGTGACGGTCTCGATGATGTTGTCGGTGGCCAGCGCCAAGTGCTGCACGCCCGGTCCGCCGTAGAAGTCGATGTATTCTTCGATCTGCGACTTCTTGCGGCCCTCAGCCGGCTCGTTGATCGGAAACTTGATGCGCCCGTTGCCGTTGCTCATCACCTTGGACATCAGGGCGGTGTACTCGGTGCTGATGTCTTTGTCGTCAAACGAAACCAGCTGGTTGAAGCCCATCACCTTGGCGTAGAACTCGACCCAGGTGTTCATTTCGCCCCAGCCCACGTTGCCGACCATGTGGTCGATGAACTTCAGTCCGCAGTCGGCGGGCTGAAACTCGCGGTTCAGCGGAATGTAGCCGGGCATGAAGGCGCCGCGGTAGTTTTTGCGCTCCACAAAAACGTGCACGGTGTCGCCGTAGGCCTTGATTCCGGCCAAAACCACGCTGCCGTGCTCGTCGGTAAGGGTGTAGGGCTCAAAGGCGGATTCGGCGCCGCGCGAAGTCGTCTCCTTCCAGCTTTGGGTGGCGTCGTCGACCCATAGGGCTACGTTTTTGACGCCGTCGCCGTGCGTGACCAGGTGGTCGTTGATGGGGCTCGAGGCCGTCAGCGCTGAGGTCAGGACCAGCACGATTTTGTCCTGCTTCAGGACGTAGGACGTGCGGTCTTTGAGGCCGGTTTCGAGTCCGGCATAGGCCAGATCCTGAAAGCCAAAGGCCGTTTTGAAGTAGTGGGCGGACTGCTTGGCGTTGCCGACGTAGAGCTCTACGTGGTCGGTGCCGTTCAAGGGTAGAAAATCAGACATGATGCGAAATTAAGGCGGAGCCGTAACCAGCCACTAGCAACTAGTTACAGCCAAGATTGGGTATAGTTCGGCCACTCGATGTCGAGGGCGTCTTGCGTCAGGCGAAGCGGGCGGAAGGTGTCGACCATCACGGCGAGCTCCTGCGTCTCCTTTTGGCCGATCGAGCGCTCGTAGGCGCCGGGGTGCGGACCGTGCGGAATTCCGCCCGGATGCAGCGAAATAAAACCTTTTTCGACGTGGTTGCGGCTCATGAAGTCGCCGTCGACGTAGTACAGCACCTCGTCAGAGTCGATGTTCGAGTGGTTGTAGGGGGCCGGAATCGCCTTGGGGTGGTAGTCGTACAGGCGGGGCGCAAACGTGCAGACTACGAAGTTGTGGCCCTCAAACGTTTGGTGCACGGGCGGTGGCTGGTGGATGCGGCCGGTAATCGGCTCAAAATTCCGAGCGTTGAATGCGTAGGGGTAGTGGTAGCCGTCCCAGCCTACCACGTCAAACGGGTGCGACGCGTAGACCACGTCGTAAATGAGTCCCTCTTTTTTGATTTTGATGGTGAACTCGCCCAAGGCGTCGGTGGGCGCCAAGTAGGTCGGGCGGCGCAGGTCGCGTTCACAGAACGGCGAGTGCTCGAGGAGCTGGCCAAACTCGTTGCGGTAGCGCTTGGGCGTCAAAATCGGAGACCGCGACTCGGTGATGAAGAGGCGGTTGTCGGGCGTATCGAACGTGAGTTGGTAAATGGTTCCGCGCGGAATCACTAGGTAGTCCCACTCCCCAAATTCCAGGGTGCCAAAGAGCGAAGTGAGCACGCCGCGACCCTGATGCACAAAAATGAGCTCGTCGGAGTCGCCGTTTTTGTAGAAGTAGCCTTCGGTTCCGCGCGTGGGCGCCGCATTCTGCAGGGCTACGTCGTCGTTGAAGAGTACCGTGCGGCGCGAGGCCAAAAAGTCGTCGGCGGGCTTCACGTTGAAGCCCTGGAGCATGCGCGGGTTGAGGTTGTGGCCGAGTGCGGCTAAGGGGCGGGCGTCGACGGGTTCCGAAATCGTGCGGATCATCGTCGGGCGGTGCAGGTGGTAGAGCAGCGAGGCCATTCCGTGAAAGCCTTCGGTTCCGAAGAGCTGTTCGTAGTGAATGCCCGATCCGTCGGCCTTTTCAAA
>SYCM01000100.1 GCA_005786915.1 Bacteroidota bacterium
ACCTGCTCGATTCGCGAGAAGGCCGAGCAAACCGTGCGCAACCGTTTGGACCAGTTTAATACGCTTAAGGCCAAGAATCCGGAGCTGAAAATCGGCGTCCTGGGCTGCATGGCGGAACGCGTGCGCGAAAAGTTCTTTGAGGAAGAGAAGCTCGTGGACTTGGTGGTGGGCCCCGACGCCTACCGCGACTTGCCCAACCTGCTCGAGGAGTTGGATGGCGGACGCAAGGCCGTCAACGTGATTTTAAGCAAGGAAGAGACGTACCACGACATCGAGCCGGTGCGTTTGGGCGGCAACGGCATCACGGCGTTTGTGAGCATTACCCGAGGCTGCGACAACATGTGCACGTTCTGCGTGGTTCCGTTTACCCGCGGACGCGAGCGGAGCCGTGATCCGCAAACCGTCGTCGAGGAAGTAATCCAGCTTTGGAACGACGGCTACCAAGAGGTTACGCTGCTCGGCCAAAACGTAGATTCGTATTTATGGTACGGGGGCGGACTCAAAAAGGACTTCAGCAAAGCCAGCCCGATGGCGCAAGCCACCGCGGTGCACTTTGCCGACCTGCTTCACCTCGTGGCCAAGGCGGTGCCCGACATGCGCATTCGCTTCTCGACCAGCAATCCGCAGGACATGAAGGACGACGTGCTGCACGCGATTGCGGCGCATCCCAACATTTGCAAGTACATCCACTTGCCCGTGCAGAGCGGATCCTCGCGCATCCTCAAGGAAATGAACCGCGGCCACAACCGCGAAGAGTACTTCGCGCTGATTGACCGCATCCGCCGCATTATTCCGGGCTGCGGAATCAGCCAGGACCTGATCGCGGGCTTCCCCGGCGAAACCGAAGAGGATCACCAAGATACGCTGAGCCTAATGGAGTACGTGAAGTACGACTTCGGCTACATGTTCGCTTATTCGGAGCGTCCGAATACGTTTGCGGCCCGCAAGCTCGAGGACAACGTGCCCCTCGAAGTGAAAAAGCGCCGACTTAGCGAGATCATCGCCCTGCAGCAGAAGCACAGCGCGGAGCGCAACGCCGCCTACGTCGGCCAGACCGTTGAGGTGCTGGTCGAAGGCCGTTCCAAGCGCAGCGAGGACGATCTGTTTGGCCGCACGACCCAGAACACGGTAGTGGTTTTTCCGCGCGAAAACTACCACGCCGGAGAATGGGTTATGGTTACCGTGGAACGCAGCACCGCCGCCACCCTCTTGGGCACCGCGGTCGGTTATGCCCGACCCCCTCGCCGATGAAGCACGTTCTCTTTGCCCTTGCGATGACCGTGGCCTTTGGAGCCCTGGGACAAGCGCGGACCGCTCCCGCCGCAGCCTCCAACGCGAGCCGGCCGGCCGAGGCGCTCCCTCAAGACTTGAGCCTGGAACTGGGCCTGCGGTCTGAGGCGATTAAGGAGGCCGGAATTCTTCGCCTCTGCGTCGCCAAAAACGGACAGTGCATCGAAAACCTCACGCTGGGGTTCACGGTTCGGGTGTACGACGCCAAGGGAACCGAGATCTGGAACTCGATTTGGACCGGCCGCAGCCTCGACCTGCAGTTCAAAAAGCCGCTGCCCAATGCCCACCGCGTGGTGGTCAAGGCGGTGAACGCGCAGGTGGTGAACAAGCTGAGCGGAAATCCGATTTCAACCGGCAAACCCCTCGAACTCGAATTTTGGGTGGAATGAGCATTCAGGAAGTCAAGCAGCGATTTGGAATCATCGGGACGCACGCCGCGCTCGACCGAGCCCTCTTTAAAGCGGTGCAGGTGGCTGCGACCGACATTTCAGTGCTGGTGACCGGCGAGAGCGGGGTGGGCAAGGAGAACATTCCCAAGATCATTCACCACCTGTCGCACCGCAAGCACGCGCCTTTGGTGGCGGTGAACTGCGGGGCCATCCCCGAGGGAACCATTGATTCAGAGCTTTTTGGCCACGAAAAGGGGTCCTTCACCGGGGCGACCGGCGCCCGCAAGGGTTACTTTGAAGAGGCCGACGGCGGAACCATTTTTCTCGACGAGGTCGGCGAGCTGCCCTTGGGCACCCAAGTGCGGCTGCTTCGCGTGCTCGAAACCGGCGAATTCATCAAAGTGGGCTCGTCGAAGGCCCAAAAAGTGAACGTGCGCGTCGTCGGGGCGACCAACGTCGACATGCTCGAGAAGATCGACAAGGGCCAGTTTCGCGAGGACCTGTACTACCGTTTGAACACGGTGGAGATTTCGCTGCCTCCGCTGCGCGAGCGCAAAGGAGACATTCATTTGCTGTTCCGCAAGTTTGCTCAGGATTTTTCGCAGAAGTACCGCGTTCCGGCGGTGCGCCTGTCGGACGAGGCGGTGCGCGTGCTCGAGTCCTACCGCTGGCCGGGCAACATCCGGCAGCTGCGGAACTTGGTCGAGCAGCTCTGCGTCGTCGAAAGCGACCGCGAGATCACCGGCGAGGTGCTGCGGCAGTACATTCCCGAGATCGACCGCCGCACGGTGCCGGCCCGCCGCGACGACGCGCTTTCGCAGTCGGAGTTTCACACGGAACGCGAGATTTTGTACAAGGTGCTGTTTGACATGCGCAACGACCTGAACAACCTGAAGCAGGTGGTGGCCGGTCTGGCCGGCGGCAGTTTTCAGCCCGCTCCGGCGGCGGCGCCCGTGCCCGAAGCTTCGCTGCCCGTGCTGCGGTCGAGCGAGTCGGCTCCCGTGCCCGAGGGTGGGCGGTACATGGACCTACCTCAGGACGAGGAGGAGACGCTGGACGTAGATTCGGCGGTGGAGCCCGACGAGCGCCTGTCGCTGCTGGATTTAGAGCTCGACACCATCAAGCGCGTGCTCGACCGCCACAAGGGGCGCCGTAAAAATGCAGCCGCAGAACTGGGCATCAGCGAGCGCACCCTGTACCGCAAAATCAAGCAATTCGGCCTCGACTGATGCGGATTCTAGCTCTAGCGCTGAGCGCCCTGCTGGCCGCTGGCTGTAAAGGAGGTTATTCGTTTACCGGCGGAGACGTGGGCAATGCCCGAACGTTGAGCGTTGAGGCCTTTGGCAACCGCGCGGAGCTTGTGAATCCGATGCTCGCCCAGCGCTTCACCACCGAGCTACAATCGGTGATGGTGCGCCAGACTACGCTTTCGCTGGTCGGCCGCGAGGGTGATTTGCAGTTCAGCGGGGCCATCGTTGAGTACAGCGTGCGTTCGGAGGCTCCGGCCGCCAACGACCAGGTGGCGCAAAGCCGACTGAACATGACGGTGGAAGTGGTTTTTATCAACCAGCTCGACCCCTCAAAATCGTTCACGCAGCGCTTTTCGGCGTTTCGGAATTTTGCCGCCTCGACTGATTTGCGAAGCGTCGAAGATGCCCTGGTTGAAGAAATGGTCAGTGAACTCAGCGACAAGATATTTAACCGAGCTTTAGTGCAATGGTAGCAGCCGACGCAGCAAGGGTTCGCGAACTTTGGGAAGCGCCCGATCAGGTCTCGGCCGCAGACGTTCCGTTGCTGGAGTCGCTGGTGGCGGAGTACCCCGCGGCCGTACCGCTTTGGTGGCTGTACGTTCGGGCGGTTCAGCGTGCAGAAGCGCCGCAGTTCTCGCAAGTGCTGCAGCGCTGCGCCGCCGTCAGCCCCGACCGTTCCGCGCTCATGGCCTGGGTAGAGGCGCCCCTGCTTCCGGTGGCGGCAGCCGATCGCCCCGCAGCTCCCGCAAAGCCAGCGGTCTCCGCCGCAACCGCAGCCCCCGCGGCCCCCGCGGTTGAGGTGCCCACCGTTCCTAAAGCGGCAACGCCCCGCGCTCCGAAGGTGCCTGAGGTGCCCCGCGTGGCAGCGCCCCCGGCGCCAGCCTCCTCACCTATGGTGGTTCTGCCGCAGGACCCGGTCGAAGTGAATTTAGATTCGCTTCCCGCAAAGGTGCGCGAGCAAATCTTGAGGGCTCGTGCGCTTAAAGCCAAGCTCACTCAAGGAAGTTTGCAGCCGGAATCTCCCGCGGCCGCCCACAATATTCCAACAGGGACGGCGCCCAAGCCCCCTCAAGTGAGCGAGCCCAAGATCCCCAATGTGGCCGCGGTCAAGCCGGCAGCATCCGCTGCGCCTGAGGCCGCTGCTACGCCTTCTGTGCCTTCCGCGCCTGCCACGCTCGAGGCCCCCTCCGCGCCCGAACTCAGCCCCTTTGCGCGCTTTGTGGCCCAGCTGGCCGAGCAAAACCGCCCGAAGTCTGAAGACCTTATCGACCAATTTTTGACGGCGAATCCGCGCATTTCTCCGGTTGTGAAGGACGCGCCGGTGGCCGAAGTCCGCACGCAGCCCGACGCTCAAGTGACCGGATTAGTTACCGAAACGCTTGCTCGGATGTATGCCGAGCAAGGCCATGTCGCCAAGGCGATTCAGGCTTACGAAATTTTAAAGCTCCGAGTTCCCGAGAAAAGTATGATATTTGCCGCCCGCATCGAAGCGCTGCGAAACTCTTAAACTAGAAGAACATGACCACGTTGTTTGTGATTTTGATTGCCCTGGTGAGCCTTCTGCTCATGCTGGTTGTACTGGTTCAAAGCCCCAAAAGTTCAGGTATGGGCGGAGCCTTCGGCGGAAGCAACGCGAACATGCTGGGCGGCGTTAAGCGCACGGCGGATTTCTTGGAGCGCGCTACTTGGGTACTCGCGATCGCGTTGTTTGCGCTCGTGCTTTTGGTAAACGTGGTCAATCCGGGAACCGCAGGAGGAGAAGAGCAAGAATCAGCGATGGAAGAGCAGCTCGACGAGTCCCCGGCACAGGCGCCCGTTCAAACTCCGGGTCAAACTCCCGCGCAGCCTGCACAGCCGGCAGACTTGCCGCAGTCGGCTGAGTAAAAAAAACTGACATTTTTTCAAAGGGCGCTGACAGTTTGTCGCGCCTTTTTTGGTTTTATCCCGCGTCAAGGGTAATGGCACAACCTGTGCAGAGTAGGGGTGGAATCCGTTGGACGGATTCTAACCTAAACTTAGATAACCAAACTAGATTGACACTATGGCTAATTTGACCATTCGTCCGCTGGCTGACCGGGTGATTGTTGAGCCCGCGGCAGCAGAGACCAAGACGGCATCAGGCATCATTATTCCGGATACCGCTCAAGAGAAGCCCCAGCGAGGCACCATTCGTGCGGTCGGCAACGGCAAGAAAGACGAGCCGATGACCGTCAAAGTTGGGGATGCGGTTTTGTACGCCAAGTACGCCGGTTCCGAGATTAAGTACGAAGGAACGGACTACCTAATCATGCGCGAGTCCGACATTTTAGCAATAATCTAATATTAGAGAAATCATGAGTGCAAAAGATATCAAATTTGATGTAGCTGCCCGCGACGGATTGCGCGCGGGTGTTGACGCCTTGGCCAATGCCGTTAAGGTAACCCTCGGCCCTAAGGGACGCAATGTAATCATTGAGAAGTCGTTCGGTGCTCCGCAGGTGACCAAAGACGGCGTAACCGTGGCCAAGGAGATCACGCTTGAAGACAAGATTCAAAACTTGGGAGCCCAAATGGTGAAAGAGGTTGCGAGCAAGACGGCAGACATCGCCGGCGACGGAACCACCACCGCTACCGTACTTGCCCAAGCCATTGTGAGCCAAGGCCACAAGAACGTAGCCGCCGGCGCCAACCCGATGGACCTCAAGCGCGGACTCGACCAGGCCGTCGCAGTTGTCGTTGAAAACCTGCGCAGCCAGTCGCAAGAAGTGGGCGACAACAACCAAAAGGTGGAGCAAGTTGCCACGATTTCGGCCAACAACGACCCCGCAATTGGTGCCCTTATCGCTGAGGCCATGGCCAAGGTGAAAAAAGAAGGCGTGATCACCGTTGAGGAGGCCAAAGGAACCGAAACCTACGTAGACGTCGTTGAGGGAATGCAGTTTGACCGCGGATACCTGTCGGCCTACTTCGTGACCAACACCGAGAAGATGGTGGCCGACCTTGAGCGTCCGTTCATCTTGATCTACGACAAGAAGATCAGCACCATGAAGGAGCTGCTGCCCGTTCTTGAGCCCGTGGCCCAAACCGGCAAGCCCTTGCTGATCATCGCAGAAGACGTCGACGGAGAAGCCCTCGGCACGCTGGTGGTGAACAAAATCCGTGGCGCCCTGAAGATTGCGGCCGTGAAGGCTC